>CAYRRL010000137.1:0-7530 GCA_964426665.1 uncultured Ferruginibacter sp.
ATTTCATTGCAAACTGCATCCAAAAAATAACGGTCGTGCGTTACCAGCAGCAAAGTAATTTTCCGGGCGCTTAAAAAATCTTCCAGCCATTCAATCATGCTAACATCCAAATGGTTGGTGGGTTCATCCAGTATCAATAAACATTTCCCCTCATGAATCTGTGCTTCAATCAACGCTTGTGCAAGCGCCACTCTTTTTCGTTGGCCGCCGCTTAAATTTTTTACTGGTTCATTTAAATGATGCAAATTGAGTTTGCCGAGAATCTGTTGCAATTCGTTTTCAAAATTCCAGGCATTGTGTTCATCCAGCCTGCCCATCAATGCTGTTAAGTGGCCGGTATCATCCGTGCCTGCTTCCAAAAACATTTCATATTCCTTTACCACTTTCACTACTGGATTGTCAAGGCGGAGGATATTGTCCCAAATACTCTTTTCTTCATCAAATGGCGTTTCCTGTTGCAGCATAATCACCTTTACTTCTTTGCGTACCCAAATAGTGCCGCTGTCTGCCGTGTCAAGGCCTGCAATAATTTTTAATAAGGTAGATTTGCCGCTGCCATTTCTTGCCACCAAGGCAATCTTGTCGCCTTCTTCAATATGAAAGCTGATGCCTGTAAAGAGCGTTCTTATCCCAAATGACTTGCTGATATTTTCTATTGAAGCGTAGTGCATGGGCGCAAAGGTAACGGAGTTGGGAGATGTATTTTTTGGGTTGAAGATGCCATTAGTTAAAATAAGTATTGATACAACTCTTCAACCTTTGCCAAAGCCACCACTTCAATACTATGTTTTGATTTGCTTAATGATTTTGCATTGTACTTGCTCACAATAATTTTTTCAAAGCCCAATTTTTCTGCTTCCGCAATGCGTTGCTCAATCCTGTTCACAGCCCTTATTTCTCCTCTTAATCCTACTTCGCCAGCAAAACAATAGCGGTGGCTCACCGGAATGTCTTCATAACTGCTCAGCAAGGCAGCAACAATTGCAAGGTCAATAGATGGGTCTTCTACTTTAATGCCGCCGGCAATATTTACAAACACATCCTTTACGCCAAAATGAAAACCGCCGCGTTTTTCCAATACAGCCAATAGCAATTGCAGCCTTCTTAAATCAAAACCTGTAACAGTTCGCTGCGGTGTGCCATACACACTCTGCGTTACCAACGCCTGCCCTTCTATCAACAAAGGGCGAATGCCCTCCATGGTAGCAGCAATGGCAATGCCGCTAAGCGGTTCTTCTTTTTGTGTAATGAGTATTTCAGAAGGGTTGGCTACTGCCCTCATGCCCTCGCCTGTCATTTCATAAATGCCCAACTCAGCTGTAGAACCAAATCGGTTCTTTAACGTCCGTAATATCCTGTAAGCATAATGGCGGTCGCCTTCAAACTGCAGCACCGTATCCACCATGTGCTCTAAAATTTTAGGGCCGGCGATGCCGCCATCCTTTGTAATATGGCCAATCAAAAACACAGGCGTGTTGGTTTCCTTTGCAAAACGCTGCAGCTCCCCCGCTGTTTCTTTTATCTGGCTCACACTGCCTGCGCCGCTTTCCACATAGGGCGATTGCAATGTTTGTATCGAATCAACAATTACCAGATCCGGTTTCAGCTTTTTTATTTCCTGGAATATTGCTTTAGTATTGGTTTCTGTAAGCAAATAAAAATTTTCGTTTCTAATACCGATGCGGTCTGCCCGCATTTTTATTTGCTGTTCGCTTTCTTCGCCGCTTATATATAATGTAATAATATCGTTGAGTTGCAATCCGATTTGCAAAAACAAGGTTGACTTGCCAATGCCGGGCTCGCCTGCTACCAATACAATGCTGCCCATTACTATTCCTCCCCCAAGCACCCGGTTCACTTCTGCATCTGTTGTTACAATCCTTTTTTCTTCAGCGCTGCTTACTTCGTTAATGGCAATTGTTTTTAATTTCCCGGCTCCGTTGTAATTGCCCCAATCATCTTTTTCTTTTTTATCGCTGCCTTTAATTACCACTTCTTCCACAAACGTATTCCAGTTATTGCATGAAGGGCACTTGCCCAGCCACTTGGCGCTTTCATAGCCACAACTTTGGCAAAAGAATGCTGATTTGGTTTTACTCATTTAAAATAATGAATTACAAATGTTGAATAGCGAATTGAGGAATGCAAAATACGTTTGCAAAGTTTCATCCATAAAAAATAAAACAGCCATTTATTTTTTTATGGTAAAAAAGCAGGAATGAAAATAAAAATTGAAAAACAAAAATGAAAAGAATAGAGGCCTTACATAGCAAAAGGGCCAGCATTTCTGTTGGCCCTTTGTACTTACTAACCCATTAAATTCTACTGCTAAAGTACAAATTGGGGGCACATAAAAAAATAAAATTTTATCGATGTTAATAAGTTTTGAGGCACACAACCCTGTTAGTAAAAATACCAACATGTATGCAATGAGCTGAAAATCAATATTTTAAAACCATATAACGGCGAAGGTAAGCCGCTTTTGAAAAATATTTTTTGGCACATCACGAAAAATTAATTTGGTTTATAAAATAAACTACTCTATGTTTGCGACATATTTACAAGCATGAAATACATACTTACAACTGCTTTGCTATTAACTGCTTTCTTGTCGCAGGCACAGGTAAAAGTATCGGGCAAGGTTACAGACAATAAAAATAAACCCCTCGCCGGGGCAAGCATTCAGTTAAAGGATACTTATGATGGGGCAACCTCCGATTCGTTGGGGAACTATTCATTCTTTACTGAAGAAAAGGGGGAAAAAGAAATAGAAATAACTATTTCCGGTTATAACCCATCAACCCAAAAAATTATGTTGGGTGCCGAGCCGGTTGCCTTGAATATTGCCATGAAAGAACAAATAACCGAGCTAAAAGCAGTGGTTATCTCTGCCGGCACATTTGAGGCAAGCGACAAAGCAAAAGGCGCCGTCCTTAATTCTATTGATGTAGTAACCACCCCAAGCGCCAATGGCGATATTACAAGCGCTTTCAAATCCCTGCCGGGCACACAGCAGGTTGGCGAAAGCGAAGGGCTTTTTGTGAGGGGCGGCTCGGCAACAGAAAGCAAAATATTTATTGACGGCACACTGGTAAACAATTTTTTTTACAGCAGCACCCCGGGCATTGCAAGCCGCGGCAGATTCAACCCCTTTTTATTTAAAGGCACTGTTTTCAGCACAGGCGGCTATTCGGCATTATACGGGCAGGCGCTTTCATCAGCATTAATACTTGAAAGCATTGATTTGCCGGAAAGATCAGAGGCCGATTTGGGCATTTCCGTTGTTGGCATTGGCGGCGGTGTGCAACGGCTGTCGAAAGACAAAAAATCTTCATGGGGTATTTCAGTTAACCATACCAATTTGTGGCTGGCGTTTAAAGTAATCAAGCAAAAACAAGATTATTTTAAAGTACCCGTCGCCAACCAGCTTGACCTCAACTTCAGGTTCAAAACAAAAAATGGCGGCATGGTAAAATATTATGGGTACCTGAGCCAGAATAAAACAGCTTTCAGGGTAAACGATATTGACTCGGCTGTATTGAAAAACGCTTTTTCAATAAACAACCTGAATATATACCAAAACCTTAGCTGGAGAGAAAGGCTTGGCAAAGGCTGGCGTATAAATGCCGGTATCAACATCAGCACTAACAAAGATGAAATATCAAACGAAACTCAGGATGCTGCAAATAAAAAAGTAGTACTTACATCGCCAAGCTTTTATGCGTATAAAAATTTTGATTTGCTTAATAAAGGCATTTATGGCAATGCAAAGCTGGTGCTTGAAAAAAAATTCCATGGGCTGAATGCATTCCGCTTTGGTGCGGAGTACGGGTACAGCAATGAAAAATCTACTTATACATTGTATGATAATACAAAATACACAGACACGATTAAAGACAACCTCTTCGCAGGATTTGCTGAAACAGATGTGTACCTCACCAATAATCTTGCTGCAAAAATCGGCGGCAGGCTTGAGCATTCATCGCTAATGGACAAATGGAATATTGCGCCGAGGGCATCACTGGCCTACAAAACAGGCAACAACAGCCAGGCATCTTTTGCATATGGTATTTTTTACCAAAGCCCCGAAAGAAGGATATTGCCGGCAGCTACCGCAGGGCTGGATTATTCAAAAGCCAGCCACTATATTTTGCAATACATCAACCAAACAAAAGACTACACTTTCAGGACAGAGGTTTTTTATAAAGATTACGGAAAACTTTACAAAACCGGTTTCAACAGCAATGGGAGGGAAACAGCCGCCAGCAATAATGGCTTTGGCTATGCAAAGGGAGCAGAAATTTTTTGGCGTGACAAAAAAACGATAAAGAACGTTGACTATTGGGTTTCTTATTCATACTTAGACACCAAAAGGGATTACCTGAATTTCCCGATGGAGATGAAGCCATCATTTGCAGCTTCACATACAGCTTCGCTTGTATTCAAGCGCTTTGTATTGCCATGGAAAACAGGCTTTAATTTCAGTTACAATTTTGCCACCGGCAGGCCTTATTACCGCATTGCATACGATAATGCACTCGGCAAATACGCTGTAACAGACCAGGGGGAAACTATCAATTACAACAGTATGAGCTTTAGTGTAAACTATCTGCCAAATATTGGTAAGCCAAACGCTAAAACATTTGCTGTGTTTGTATTAGGCATTAATAATGTTTTGGGGCAAAATCAAATTTATACCTACAACTATAGTTATGATGGCAGCAGGAAAGAAGCGGTAACGCCGCCAAGCAGGCGCTTTGTATTCATCGGTTGTTTCTTAAGTTTTGGCACAGATAAAACACAAGAAGCAATTAACAATAACCTTTAACAAGAGGGCAATAAAGCAAAATTGCAAGAAACAAAAAATCAATCATACAAATCATCCAGAAACTTCGGGTCCAATAAAAATCATCAAAAAAATAATCTTTATGAAAAAAATCCTTCTTATTGCTGGCGGCTGTTTTATCATGCTGTCATCATTTGCACAAAACGAAAAATTTACTGCTGCCATGAAAAAAAATTTGGCAGAAATGGACAGCGCATTCAAAAACCCTCCATACCTGCTTTCGCTGGCAAATAACTTTGAACGTATTGCCAATGCAGAAAAAAAAGAATGGCTGCCATATTACTATGCAGCATTGTGCCAGGTAAATTATGGGTTTATGGAACAGGATAAAAGCAAGGTGGATGCCATTGCTGACAAAGCAACAGAACTTATCGCTAAAGCAGATTCGCTCAACCCTAATAATTCAGAAATAAGCTGCATAAAAAGCATGATAGCAAGCTGCCACATGATGGTTGACCCAATGACACGCTGGCAACAGTATGGCATGGAGAGCAGCAGCAATATGCAGGCTGCTATGACGCAGGACCCAACCAACCCACGCCCTTATTTTTTGAAAGGGCAAGGGCTTAAATACACGCCTGAACAATTTGGTGGGGGCTGCAAAACAGCAAAGCCTGTATTGCAAACTGCACTGGATAAATATGCTGCTTTTTCACCCGCAAGCGACATTCATCCTAACTGGGGCAAAGAAATTACACAAAAAGTATTTGACGACTGTAAATAATTTATTAAACCAGCAGTTATGGAACAGCAACACATGACCGAACAGGAAAGCCTCCGCCTTATTGGCGAAATGATTGGCAAGGCTAAGCGAAGCTATGTTTCTAAAGGCATTGCTTCAATAGTTTGGGGCATAATAATCATTACATGCAGCCTGCTCACATGGGCACAGGTTCAATTTAACTTCGATATTGGTTTTGATGTATGGATGCTTGTATTTATAGCTGTAATACCACAGGTATATTTCAACATTAAAGAAAAAAAGGAAAGAAAGTTTGTAGCACATGATGAACAAACCATGACGTTTGTATGGTCTGCATTTGGTATTTGTATTTTTATCCTTTCATTTTACAACATTAAGTTTGGAAACGGCCACAGCACGAGCCTGTACATGATGCTGTATGGGCTTCCAACATTTATTACCGGGGGTGTCTTTAAATTTAAACCAATGATTTGGGGCGGCCTTGTATGCTGGGCCCTGGCTATTGCTGCATTGTTTGCATCATTGGCAACCGCAATGCTATTTATGGCTGTATGCGGCTTGGTAGCCTGGTTTATACCGGGTATTATTTTGTGGAACAGGCATACAAACAAAAAAGGGTGCTGATGTTTAAGGAGCTTGACCCTATACTTCATTCTCAGTTGCGGCTTGCCGTTATTAGCCTTCTTATAAGTGTAAAGGAAGCAGAGTTTACTTTTTTAAAGGAAAAAACAAACAGCACCGCAGGCAACCTGAGTGTGCAAATAAATAAATTGAAAGAGGCAGGCTATATTGATGTAATAAAACAGTTCAACAATAATTACCCTCAAACTATTTGTAAGATTACGCCTAAAGGCCTGGAAGCTTTTGAAGCATATGTGAAAGCGCTTCAGACATACATGAACCCACCGGAAAATAAGTAAAAAAAATCCCGGGTTGCCCGGGATTTTTAATTTGATATGAATTCTATTTCCACAAAAGAAAAGGCGCTGACCAGCTTTTGTAATTTGTGTTGAGGCAAATAGTGTAGTAGCCCTCTGCCAGACTGGTAAAATTGCTAATGCTGATTTTGTTTTTTCCTTCTGATAATTTTACGGCTTTTGTGATTACAGTGCTGCCCTCCTCGTTCAATACTACAATAGTGCCTTTGCCGGCTTTATCGGCAGTAAAGCTCACAGTAGCGTTGCCGGTTTTGTAATCTGGCATTACCTCAAAGCCTTTCCGGCCATCATCGGTGGTTTTATGTTTAGCTGGATTTTTTTCATTGAATACAGTACTGGCTGAAGAAGCGGCAGCAAGTAATATGCAAATAGCCGCCAATGCAATTAACTGTTTCATACATTTAATTTTTAGGTGTACAATGGGATTAAACACAGGCCCATCACAGTTTACCAGAAATAAAATGCAGTTCTCCGGATAGAGGGACAAAGAGAAAATGAAACTGGAAATAAGATTGGTTTTCTGAGGAGAGTGGTACGATTTGTTGCTGTAAAATGCAATTTTTTTCTTTATCTGCCAATTCTAATTTCTGGAAAAACTAACCTGTTAAAACCCAGTGTTTTGAACAAAATATCAATCTGCCCGTTTTACCTTTGAGCATATTAAGATAAATGGCAGCGATAGTAAGTGTAGGCAACCTAACTAAACAATACGGCAGTTTTACAGCGGTAAACAACCTTTCCTTCACAGTAAACGAAGGCGATGTGTATGGTTTTCTTGGCCAGAACGGCGCAGGCAAATCCACTACTATAAGAATGATGCTTTCATTAATAAAACCAAGTGCCGGCAGCATCAAAATTTTTGATAAAGAACTTCACCGCCACCGTTCTGAAATATTAAAACAAACCGGTGCTATGATTGAGCGCCCCGATTTGTACAAATACCTTTCTGCCTATAACAACCTTTCCATCTTTGCAAAAATGAGCGGTATTAACGCAACCAAAAAGCTGCTGATGGATCAATTGCAAATGGTGGGGCTAGCCAA
>CAYRRL010000138.1:0-7530 GCA_964426665.1 uncultured Ferruginibacter sp.
CAGCCCGGTTAAAATACCGGGCTGTTTCCTATTCTTTTTTTAAAAATTTATTGCGGCAGCAATACCTGGTCAATTTTATGAACAACGCCGTTTACGCAGTGGATGTCTTTAGCTACTACATTAGAAGCAGTGGCATTGGCAGCACCTTTAACTGTGGCGGCAGTAACAACTGATATGCCGGGGGCAGGGCTGGCAAACGAAGCCTGTACCTTAACACCGGGATGAGGCGCAAAAACTGTATTGAGAAGGGTTTTAACATCAGTTGCTGTTGTGGGCATATTCACTGAAAAAACCCTTATCCCGGCCGGTTTAAATGGCGCTGTTTGGGCGCTTACAATATGATACACCAAAAGCCCTTTCACCACTGTTGGCGTTAAAGCGCTTGCTAATTGAGCGTTGTAAGGCGGCGGCAGCAAATTATACGGGTCGGTAACTATGGCCAGGCCAAAAGTATTTACAGCAAAAGTAGCTGTGCTTTGCGCTGTGGCGAGGGGAACACCCTGGCCTACTAAGGTTTTGGTAATGGCGCCAATCAAAAAAGCCTTCATCGCATCATCGTTTGGCGCAAATATGGTAAGGTTGGAGCCAATTGACAATGGGTTTGTTACTAATGAGATAGCATAGCGCAGGCTGTCTGTTTTTAAAGCGCCGCTGTCTGCCCTGTTGATAGCGGCTTCTAAAAAGGTAAGCTCCGGGTCGGCCGCAATTGTTTCCCACAAATCTTTGGTTGGCGGCACCACCAGCCTGAACACTTTATGAACTACCCCATTAACAGCGGTAATATCTGTGCCCACAATCGGCACATTGTTTACCCAGGCGCCTAAGGCAGGCCTTACGCTTGGGAAATTGCTGAGCCTTAACAAAGGGTTCACTGTTGGCGCAGGGTTAATAATAGATGGGTATTCAAAATTGGGGAATGCAGTTGAAATAGAGGCTGCTTTTATTTGCTGTGGGATTACATGGTAAGAAACGAGGCCCCCGATTTCAGCATCGGGCCTTGATGCAATATACCCTGCCGCAGTAGCTACATCAGGCACGCCAAGGGATGCTACAATAGCTGCATCGTCGGGTGCAAATACCGTAAACCGCAGGTTGGGGTTTGCCAGGGTGGGCATTAACCCGCCTTTGGTAACGGCTGCTTTCAGCAATGAAAAATCCGGCCCGTCAAGCAATGTTGCCAAAGTGGGCGTAGCGGGCTGTACCGGGGTATCCGGAAGCGTTGGTTCCAGTTTCAGCTTATTGCAGCTTGTAAAAAACAGGGCGCTAACTGCCAGCAGCAACGTAGTTTGTTTTATACTGATAAATATTTTCATACGAATGAGTTTAAATTTTTGTTGAACAGGTTTTAGAAAACATTATAGCCAATGCTTACATAGTACAAGCCGCCGATAACCGAGTTGCCCATACCGTTAGTGTAGTACTCGTTCAGCAGGTTGGTGGCGCCAAGCTTAACCAGCACTTTTTGTGCCGGGAACTTGAAGCTAACCATGGCATCCAATGTATGCACGGCATTGACTTGCCCATTGGTAAAATCGCTTTCATAAAAGAAAGAATCCTGCCAGCGGTAAACAATATTAAAGCCCATGCGCTTTTTGTACCCAAACCCGGAGTTACCCAAAGTAAGATTAGTGCGGTACTTTGGCGTGCTGAAATATGCTTTAAAGCCAGCCGGCACATTTTTCAATTCGTCGGATGAAATATTTGCGGCAATAGTGAAGTTAGCTGGCAGCCTGTAATCCAAACTCAGGCCCCATCCAAAAGTTTTTACTTTGGATGTGGTGTTTACAGGTATCGAAAACACATCATTGCTGTCTGGCTGTATGATAAGGCGCCTTGTGATAAAATTTTGGTACTGGCCATAATAGCCATACACATCAACCAATAATTTCCCATCTGCCAGCAGGCCTTTGTAACCAGCTTCGAAACTGTTTACAGATTCCGGCTTAAATTCTTCTCTTTTATACGCAGCGCCTACCCTGCCGCTGTCATAATAGAAGGTAGGCTTGGTGCTAAACCCGTAATTGGCATCAAAATATTTGTTGCCGCCCACAAGGCGTGCGCCGCCACCCACAACAAGGTCAATCCATTGCTGCTGGGTACTCGGAAAACGGTATGCGGATTGGTAACTGAGGCGTATATTGTTGTTTTCTGCCACTTTTACCAGTGCTGTAACCCTTGGCGTAAACCTGCCGGTAAAGTTTTCGTTTTTATCATAACGGCCACTAACAGTTAATTTCAATTTATCGCCAATTAATTTTTTTGTTGCCTGTAAAAAAGCGCCATATTCGGTAATGCCTGTTTTCCCATTGGGTTCAGCAAACAATGTTTTCTCACTGTTAAGCACATACTTTTTATAGGTGGCGCCAACAAGAACATCAGCAAACGGGCCCGTAACATGGCTAAGGTTGTATTGGCCTTCCACCTGGTAAAGGTTTGTCCTGTCAACAAATAAACCGCCATTCTTTACAATAGGCACTTTCCTGATGGAATCATATACCTTCTGGAAGCGGGCTGTGCCAGCTTCTACCCTGTCAGCATCTGCTGCAAGCCTTGCCGCAGCATGTGCTACCGGGTCTGTGGCACCGTTAAGCCTTGCGCCAATGTATGTGGGGCCATAAATACCAAGCCATGTCTGGTAAGGGTTTAATACACCTATTACCTGTGCCATAGTTGCAGAAAGGTTATGGCTTTCGCCGGCATCTTCCTGGGTTGTATATGCCCTCAACAGCCAGTTCTTGTTGTTAAATTCAATTTTGTACTGACCCATTTTTAAATTGCGGAGGCTGTACCTGTCGCTTCCTGTATATATTGTATTGCCAGTGCCATAATACCCTACCAGGGATGCTTCTGTATTTTTACTAACCTTGAAATGCAAAGCACCTGAGAGTTTGAGGTTGATAGTATTTGGGTTCACAAATGAGTTTTCTTTATAGCCGGTACGGGTTACAATAATAGGTTTGCCGCCATTCAATGTATCCAGGAAGTTTTTAAGAAAAGGCGCACTTGCCGCTGCCGAAGGGAATACAAGGGAGCGCAGGTTCAATTGCGTTTCATCGCCGTATATATTTACACCATCATAGTTCGGGTCCGATGCCCTGGTACCTGCCTCTACATCGCCGTCAACGCCACGCCTGTCATAATTCCTGTAATCGTAGCCCAGCCAATCTTTAGCTTTTGTGTACTCTGCCCCAACTTTAAAAGCAAATTTTTCGCTTACTTTATGTGCAAAGCGGAATGAGCCGTTAAAATAATTGGATGCAGGCCGGAATTCTTTATCAACATTCATGATGCCATTTTTTACCTGTACAGAAAGCCCCTGGTATTTGAATGGGTTTTTGCTATTGATAAGTACAGTGCCGTTCATGCCACCGGAGCCATACAAAGCCGACGATGCGCCGGGCAATAATTCCACATTGTCAACATCAAGCTCAGTAAGGCCAATAACACTGCCTACGCTAAAGTTGAGGCCGGGCGCCTGGTTATCCATTCCATCCACAATCTGGTTTACCCTGGTGTTGCCGCTGCCGCCAAAGCCACGGGTGGTAGGGGTTTTAAAAGTGAGCGATGAAGTAACAATATCCACGCCTTTAAGATTGCTTACAATATCATAATAATTTGCAGCAGGCGAATTCCGGATAGTGGCGGAGCTTATCCTTTCGATAGATACCGGCGATTCCAAAATCTTTTGCGACGTTCTGGTAGCAGACACCACCACTTCCTGGCCCAATGAATTGCTTGGCTTAAAAGCAATTTTCAAAGGCTGGGCCGCATCGCTTACCGTTACTTCCTGCAGTTCGTAACCTATGGAAGAAACAAGCAAGGTAACAGGCAGCTTGGCCACATTGAGTTTGAAATTCCCTTTGTCATCGGTGAAAGTGCCTTCGCCGGAGCCTTTAACTATTACCGACACAGCGGCAACGCTTTCTTTAGAGGCGGCGTTTTCTACTTTCCCTGAAACAGTGGTTTGTGCTTTGGCTGCAATAGATACAATAGTAGCAAGCAGCAAAGCCATCAGGCAGCTTTTGGTTTTTCTCATATAGCAGTGTTTAGTTATAGAGGTTAATTTGGGGCAAAATAAGCAATGTTATCCCTCAGCAAAAATTTATTTGTAACGGCCTGTTGAAATCTTGCACAATGCTTTATTGGCTTTTACAAGCCTTGCTGGTAATTTAGCCTGATGAAAATTTTCCAATTCCCCCAACAAACAAATTTTTACAGCGGAAAAGTAAGGGATGTATATACTATTGCAGACAAGTGGCTGGTGATGATAGCAAGCAACCGCATTTCTGCATTTGATGTGGTACTCCCAAAACCGGTTCCATACAAAGGACAAGTATTAAACCAAATTGCTGCATACATGCTGGGCGCAACAAAAGATATTTGCCCAAACTGGTTAATCAGCTCGCCAACCGGCAACAGCAGCGTTGGCAAAAAATGCGAGCCTTTTAAGGTGGAGATGGTGATACGGGGCAACCTTACAGGCCATGCATGGCGCACTTACAGCAGCGGCACTAAAGTATTGTGCGGCGTAACGATGCCGGATGGCCTGAAAGAAAATGATTTCTTCCCCACGCCTATCATTACCCCAACTACAAAAGCAAGCGCCGGGCATGATGAAGACATCAGCAAAGAAGAAATCATCAAACAAAATATTGTAAGCGCTGAAGACTATGCAGTGATTGAAAATTATACAAGAAAATTATTTGAAAGAGGAAAGGAACTGGCAGCAAAACAAGGCTTGATTTTAGTGGACACTAAGTATGAGTTCGGGAAAATTGGCGATACAATTTATTTAATGGATGAGATACACACACCTGACTCATCCAGGTATTTTTATGCTGATGGATATGAAGAGAGGCAGCAAAAAGGCGAAAAGCAAAAACAACTCAGCAAAGAGTTTGTGAGGGAATGGCTGATGCAAAATAATTTTATGGGTAAAGATGGGCAGGTTGTGCCAGAGATGAATGACGAATGGATTGGCACCATCAGCAAGCGGTACATTGAGTTGTATGAAAAAGTGATTGGGAAGAAGTTTGTGCCTGAAACAATAAGCGAAGAAGAACAGCTGAATAAACTAACAACAGCATTGCAGCAACTATTATAAGCAACATGCGCACAGCATTAAAGAAAGACGAAAAAATTTTAGTCATCATCCGCCAGCACTGGATAAAGCTGGCCCTGCCATTTATTGCATGGCTGCTGGCTGCAGCGCTGCTCATAATATTTGCCGGCACAACGGGTTTTATTATTACGCTTGTTACTGCACTGTACCCAATGTACGAATACCTTAACTGGAAAAACAATTTATGGTGCGTTACTAATTTGAGAGTGGTGGATGAAAGCGGTTTCTTCAGCCGTTATTCAAAAGAAAGCCCGGTAGACAAAATAAACAATGTGGAATACGACCAAAGCATCTGGGGCAGGCTTTTCGGTTATGGCAATGTAGATATACAAACTGCTGCAGAAATGGGCGAAACAACTTATACCATGATCCATCACCCAAAGCTGCTAAAAGACACCATTACACATGCGCAGGAAGAATACAAGAAAGCACAGATAAACAAACAGGCAACCCAACTGGCAGAAGTGATTGCTAAATCTGCTGCGCCTTCGCAGCAAATGATTGCGGATGAATTGCAAAAACTGTTTAACCTTTACCAGCAGGGGGCCATAACACAGGAAGAATACCTTGCTCAAAAAAACAAGCTCATGAAAAGCTGATTATTTTGAATGCCTGCTTTTCAATACTTCCACAACATCGCTGAGAGAAAACCCTTTCGCCTGCAACAGTATCAAGTAATGAAACAGCAAGTCGGCTGCTTCGTTCTTAAACAATTCATCATTGCTGTCTTTTGATTCAATCACCAACTCTACAGCTTCCTCCCCCACTTTTTGTGCAATTTTATTAACCCCTTTTTCAAATAAAGAACTGGTGTACGATTTTTCTGAAGGGTTATTTTTTCTAACTGCTATAATTTGTTCCAGCTGCTCTAAAAAGTTTTCACTGGTATTTTTTTCGCCCCAGCAGGTATCAGTCCCAGTATGGCAAACAGGCCCAACAGGGTCTGCTTTTATCAGCAGCGTATCATTATCGCAATCTGCTTTTATTTCCTTCAGCAATAAATAATTGCCGCTCTCCTCCCCTTTTACCCACAGCCTGTTTTTGCTGCGGCTGAAGAAAGTTACTTTTTGCAATTCGTTTGTTTTATTGAATGCCTCTTCATTCATAAAGCCAAGCATCAGCACTTTGCCTGTGTATGCATCCTGTATAATTGCAGGCACCAAACCATCGCTGTATTTTTTAAAATCAATTTTCATTTTCGCTTTTTTCTTTGTTCCCAGTTTCGCTTTTCTTCCTCAGCATTTCAAGCAGCTCATCCTGTTTTTCCAGCATCCGGTTATGCTTTTCAATGCTCCGGTTTTCCTGTTTGTTTTTCAGCCATAAAAAAATGGCAACGGCTATGATAAATATGAAAAGCACAACCTTTACCATGTTACATCCTTACGTTAACAAACTGGTTTAAATATTTTTTTAACGCCGGTATTTCTATTTCTTTATAATGAAAAATACTGGCTGCCAATGCCGCATCGGCATTGGCTTCTTCAAACACTTCTTTAAAATGCCCCATGGTGCCGGCGCCGCCAGAAGCTATAACAGGAACGGAGAGCCCAAGAGATAATTCTTTAGTTATACCCAGCGCAAACCCATTCTTTGTTCCGTCATTATTCATTGATGTAAGCAATATTTCGCCTGTGCCTAGTGCCACGGCTTCTTTTGCCCATTCAAAAGCAAGTTTGCCAGTTTTTGTTCTTCCTCCATTCAGGTAAACATACCATTTGCCATCATCCTCTTTTTTTGTATCAATTGCCAGCACTACACACTGGCTGCCAAACCTGCCGCTTAAATCTTTTATTAATTGTGGGTTTTTAAATGCTGCTGTGTTTACAGACACTTTATCAGCGCCGCTTTGCAGCAGTGCTTCCACATCTTCCACCGTACTGATGCCGCCGCCAACAGTAAAAGGTATATTGATGTTTGCTGCAACTTTTTTTACCAGCTCAACCAAAGTTTTCCTTTTCTCCACCGTTGCGGTAATATCAAGAAACACCAGTTCGTCTGCGCCCTGTTCAGAATACAGTTTCGCCAGCTCAACAGGGCTGCCTGCATCACGGATGCCTTCAAAGTTGATTCCTTTGACAGTGCGGCCGTCTTTAATATCAAGGCATGGTATGATGCGTTTGCACAACAAGGTTTAAGGTTTAAGGTTTAAGGTTTGAAGCTGTTCAAGCTTTATGGTTCCCTCATAAATTGCTTTGCCGATTATCGACCCGGCGCAGCCAATCTCTTTTAATTTAACCACATCATCAATAGTTGTAACACCGCCGCTGGCAATTAAATTTATTTCAGGGTGTTCTTCAATAATTCTTTTATATAAATCAATTGAAGGCCCTTTCATGGCACCATCTTTTGAAATATCTGTACAGAAGATATTAATGGCGCCCAGGCCAATCATCTTTCCAATAAAATCA
>CAYRRL010000139.1:0-7471 GCA_964426665.1 uncultured Ferruginibacter sp.
CGGATATTATAACGTCCCATTTTTCCTTTATTACCTTTTTTATCAGCTCTTCAGCATCTGCCACGTCATCTATATGTGCGTCAGTAAATTCTTCCGCCAATATTTGCCGGAGCCCCTTTCTTACCACAATATGGTCGTCAGCAATAAGTATCCTTATCATCTTGCATACTATTTTTATTGAAACACTTGCATACTAACCGGCACTGTTACCGATACAGTGGTGCCTTTGCCCGGGTCGCTTGTTATTTCGTAATGCCCGCCCATTTCCAGCGCCCTTTCTTTCATGCCAAAAAGCCCCAGTGTTCTTTTGCTTTCAATATTTTTAAAGGCAAAGCCTTTGCCGTCATCGGTAATAGTTAGCACCAGGCTGCCATTTTCAAACTTTAACGAAGAAACAATTTTTTTTGCCTCAGCGTGGCGTGCCACATTGGTCAGGCTTTCCTGGTATATCCTGAAAAGGCCGGTTTTGAGCCTTGCTGGTATTTCCTTGTTCCCAGTCTGGTTAATAAACTCGGTGCTGATGCCTGAGCGTTTTTCAAATTCATTGCTTTGCCATTCAAGTGCCGCCATCAGCCCCAGGTCGTCAAGCATGCTTGGCCGCAGGTCCATCGATATTTTCCTTACAGACTTTATCGTGTCTTCAATCAACTGGATAGCGGCTGCAAATTTTTCCCTGATATCATTCTCCGCCGGGGCTACTTTTTTATTAAGCCACGAAATATACATCTTTAAGCCGGTTAACTGCTGCCCAAGTTCATCATGTATTTCACGGGCTATACTGGTCCGTTCCTGCTCCCGTATATCCTGCAGGTGCGTTGCCAGTTGCTTTATTTGTTTGTAAGAGCTTTGCAGTTTTTCTTCTGCCTTAATCATTTCTGTTATATCCTGCCCTGTTCCTTTAAGCCCTATAAGATTGCCCTTTTCATCCAGCACAGTTTCCCCAATGCCGAGTATATATTTGTAGCTGCCGTCATTATTAATTATCCTGTGCTGCAAAGAATAACCCTTTTTATTTTCAATAGCTTTTTGAATAGTGGCGTCTAAAACCGGCAGGTCTTCCGGGTGGAATTTTTTCCGGTATTTTTCGTATAGCATGTCCGGGGCTACTCCTTCCAGTTCATATATCCTGTATAGCTCCTGCGACCATTTAAGTTCCTGCGTAAGCAAATTAAATTCCCAGCTTCCTGTTTTTGCAATGCCCTGCGCCATGTTAAGGTCGTCTTCGCTTCGTTTAAGTTCTTCCTCTGCTTTTCGCCTGTCTGTTATATCCACAAAAGTTAGTACTACCTGTTTTAGCTGCTGGGCTTCGTCAAATTCAGGAAATGCGTTCATAATTACCCAGACTTTGTTCCCTGCAGGGCTTTCAATGCCCGCCGTAATATTTACAAGCGGCTGCTTTGTGCGGATAACATGAAGGGCGGGGTATTCTTCCTGTATCAGGCCGCTGCCGTCTGCCGAAACAGAGTACCAGTTTGCCACAGGTATTTGCTTGTCTTCTTTAATGCCCAGCAGCCTTGATGCCTCCTGGTTGTACAATAATATTGTGCTGTCCGGGTTGTGCACAACTACGCCTGCATGGATATTTTCAATCAAATGCCTGAAGCGCTCCTCGCTTTCCTTTAGCGCTATTTCGGCATTGCGTTTAAAAGTAATGTCTTTAAAAAAGATGGAAAGCCCGTCTGCCGAAGGGTAAATATCATTTTCGAGCCAAAGGCTTAAAGGCTCGTAAAAATTTTCAAGGAAAATATATTGCTGGTTTTTTAATGCCGCCTGGCAAGCCAGGTTGAAATTGCTGCTGGCGTTAGTTGGAAAATCGGTAAAAATATTCCGCCCAACCATTTGGCCGGGCTGATGGCCAAGTATTTCACCTGCTTTTTTATTTACAAAAGAAAAGGTGAGGTTGCTGTCAAGTGCTAAAAACCCATCTGTAATACGCTCCAGTGTATTGGTGATTTCCGATGTTTTTATTTTCACCTGCCGTTCCAGTTCACGGCTGAACTCACGCTGGCTGTCTTCCAGCTTCCTTCTCTCTGTGATATCCCTGTGCACTGCTATATAGCCTGTTATTTCCCCGTCTTTGCCCGCAATAGTATTGATAGAGGCCAGCACATAAATCTGCTGGTTGTTTCTTTTTGTAACCAGGTACTCGCCTTTGTAAAAGCCGTTTTTTTTAAGCTCGGCCATGCTGTTTAGCCTTTCGTCGTCTGTAATATTTATATTAATTAAGTTAGGCAGTTTATTGCCTATGGCCTCTTCTGCTTTTATGCCGTATAACTCAGCCGCATACTTGTTCCAGCTATCCACTAAATAATTTTCGTTAGTGGTAAAAATAGCGTCAGGCAAAGTTTCTATTAATGATGCCTGGAACCTGAGCTGCGTTGCTGTCTTTTCTTTTTTCTTGAAATCAAAATATAACAGCAACAGGAATATGATAAGGATTACAAAAAAAGTGAAAGATAATACAAGGAAACGGTAGCTTGTTTTTTGCGCTGTGTTTTCCAGGAACTGGTTCGACTGGTTGATGACCATACGGTCGGTGTTTTCCATTGCATGCACACTGGCACGAAAGCTGTCAACTATCCTCCTGCTGGTGCCTTCCTTAATTTTTTCAAGCACAGCATTCACGCCGCCCGCATCAAAAATAGAAAGCGTATGTTTTGAATCGTTGATTCTTTGCCTTGCAATTGTTACTGTTTTTCTAATCTCTGCCGTCCGGCCCAGGTTTTGTTTTCTAAGCTCAAGCAAAGAATCTATATCAGCAAGCAACCCGGCCACTGCTATTTCATGTGGCTGCCTGAATGCTTCAGGCGAAGTAAAAACATAGCCACGCTGTGCTGTTGACAACTCGTCATCGTGGTCAAGCATTCTTTCGGTAAGCCGCAAAAAATGAAGCGATGTATTAGTCCTGTTGTTTTGCTCCTTTGTTTGCTTTACATTTTTATAAGTAACAGCTACAAAAAAACCCAAAAATGAAAACGCAATCACGAAAAAAACGGCAATCAGCAGCTTTGTTGAGAGTTGTTTCATTTATCTGTTGAAAAATTAAATAACGGATTGGATAAAGATAAAAATAATAAAGCGGCAAACTGCCACTCAATCCCATTAAAATAAATGGCGCTGGTTAACTGAACAAAGTATTGGTTCCGCCCTGTTGCTGTATTTTGCCAAGATGGCTGTACGCTTTTGCAGTAGCCTCCCGGCCACGGGCAGTACGCTGGATAAAACCTTCCTGTATTAAAAATGGTTCATACACTTCTTCTAAAGTGCCGGGTTCTTCGCCAACTGCAGTAGCAATTGTGCCGATACCTACTGGCCCCCCTTTAAATTTATCAATTATCACGTTTAGTATGCGGTTGTCCATATCATCAAGCCCATGCTCATCAACATTCAACGCTTTCAACGAGTGTTGCGTAATGCCGATGTCTATTTGCCCATCATTAAGCACTTGTGCAAAATCCCTCACCCTTCTCAATAAACCGTTGGCAATGCGTGGCGTGCCACGGCTCCTCCGTGCAATTTCATCAGCGGCGTCGCTTTTAATTTTTGTGCCGAGTATGCCAGCGCTCCGCAATATTATTTTTTGCAGCGTGGCAGCATTATAATACTCCAGCCTCGACTTAATGCCAAACCGGCTAAGCAACGGCGCTGTAAGCAAGCCGCTTCTGGTGGTAGCGCCTACCAATGTAAAAGGGTTCAGGTTAATTTGAACGCTTCTTGCATTGGGGCCGCTGTCAATCATAATGTCAATGCGGTAATCTTCCATGGCTGCATACAAATATTCTTCTACCACATTGCTAAGCCTGTGTATTTCGTCAATAAACAAAACATCGTTGGGCTCAAGGTTAGTAAGCAGGCCCGCAAGGTCGCCGGGCTTTTCAATCACGGGCCCGCTGGTTTCTTTTATATGCACGCCCAATTCGTTTGCCACAATCCTGCTAAGGGTAGTTTTGCCAAGGCCCGGCGGGCCATGAAATAAAATATGGTCTAATGCCTCGCCGCGTATTTTGGCCGCCTTTATAAATATCCTTAGGTTTTCAATTATCTGGGGCTGGCCGCTAAAATCATCCATGCCGCCGGGGCGGATATTGTTTTCAAATTCCTTTTCTGCCGCCGTCATCGAAGCGCTTTCTTTATTTAAATTGGGGTTTGGCATGCTGTAAAAATAGAGAATTATATCCAGCGGTATTAATAGCTTGCCGGCCAGTTACTCTCACAAAAGAGTTTTATTTTTACAGCCTTGTAATTTTTTATTTTAAACGGGCAAGCCTTGGCAACAGAGACATCAGAAAGAAAATCTTTTTTTAAACGTATAAAAGGCAAAAAAGAGGCCGAAGAAACAGA
The DNA here is from genome assembly GCA_964426665.1 of uncultured Ferruginibacter sp. GTDB lineage: Bacteria > Bacteroidota > Bacteroidia > Chitinophagales > Chitinophagaceae > Ferruginibacter. The sequence goes on from CAYRRL010000139.1 coordinate 4,342, forward strand.
GATGAGTTTCTTTGACCACATTGAAGTATTGCGGTGGCATATTATAAGGTGCGTTGCTGCCTGGCTGGTGGCTGCAGGCGCAATTTTTATTTATAGGGATTGGGTGTACGACAACTTAATACTTGCCCCGGCCGATGAAAAATTTGTCAGCTACGGCGCTTTATGCAGGTTTGGCCATTGGCTTCATTTGGGCGACAGCTTTTGCATGCCGCCCGTAAAAATAAACTTTCAGGTAACTGAGGTTAACGGCACGTTTACATCGGCGCTAAATATTGCTATTATTGGCGGCATCATCTTTTCATTCCCTTATATTTTTTGGGAAGTATGGCGGTTTATAAAACCAGCCCTCAGCCCCAAAGAAAGGAAATACGCTACCGGCAGCATATTCTATGTGTCTGTTTGTTTTTTTGCCGGGGTATTGTTTGGTTATTATTTGCTGGCGCCTTTTACGTTTAATTTTTTGGCCAGTTTTACGCTTGGCACAACCGGCATGGTGCAATACAGGCCCTCCATTAACGATTACATTGACAGCCTTACCAATTTGTTGCTTGGCTGCGGCATAGCGTTTGAACTGCCCGTGCTTTCGTATGTGCTTGCCCGTATAGGCTTAATAAGCGGCACATTTTTAAAGCGTTATTTTAAATTTGCGTTCGTGGTTATACTTATTGTTGCGGCCATTATAACACCTTCGCCAGACTGGACAAGCCAGTTTTTGGTGGCAGTGCCTTTGCTGTTTTTATACTGGATAAGCATATTGCTGGCTGGCAGGGTGGAAAAAAGAAGGGCAAAAGAGGAAAAAGAGTGGAGCTGATAATTATGCTGCCGCTTGTTAACTGGCCGTTAAGCTGCAGTAATAAATATCTGATTGCGTAATTTTACGCAGTTTTATTCCAGTAAATTTGCCTGTAACCATACATAAAATTTCATCATTCATTAATGCTGGCGAATAAATTTAAAAACAGCAAGGGGGAGCCAATATTCAACAAAAGAGTTACTGGCTTTTTTATAAAGTTATTTGTGCTGTTCAGCCTTTGGTTTGTATGTTATACGATGCTGTTGAGCCCCGGGCGCATTATTGACAGGCCCCTTACCAACTTTCTTACTGCCTCGGTAACCAAGTTAATTAATATCGTGGGGCCGGCGTCCACTCCCATTGGTTGGGTAGAAAGCTCGTGGCGCCCCTGCACACACCTTACCAAAGATGGCGTTGCTATTTTCGACATCTTTGATATTTGCAACGGCATTGACCTGATGTTTATTTACCTCGGCGTGCTTTTTCTGCTCCCTTACCCTTTAAAAAGAAAAATCATTTTTGGCATTGGCGGTGTAGCAGCTATCATTTTGATGAACATAATAAGAATATGTTCGCTGTATTTTATTTATATATACCAGCGAAGCGTTTTCGATTTCAGCCACCATTATTTATTTACGCTGCTGATGTACGTGCTGATATTTTATGGCTGGCTATTGTTTGTAAAAAAAAGCAAAATCAATGAGCAAAGCAGGTAAGGTATTGCTGGCATATTATATTTTTTTGGGCCTTACCTCCCTTGTATTCAGCTTATTAAAATGGAAAAGCATTTATTTTGATTATGCTGGCCACCCCACCGAATTCAACCCTATATGGATTCCAACTATTATAGGCGGCATGGTGGCGCTTAAACTTACTATACCGCCACGTTCTTTTAAATTGTTTGTTGTTGTGTATATCGCACTGTGGATTCTCAGGTTTACTCTATTATACATCGGCAACAAATTAGGCGAAACCCCTGTATTTGGAAGGGTATACCACTTCAACCTTATTTTTTATAATTATTACAAAAATGTTTCCCGGCTTGATACGCATTTGCCTTTTGTGTTGTACTGGTTCATTAACTACCTTTTTACCATGGTGGTAAAGCAGCAGGAGAAAAAGGAAGAACCAAAAGAAGGGCAGCCCGAATAGTTCGCTGTTAGTTTTCACCAAAAGTATTTTATGTTTACTGCATCAGCATTTTACCAGCGGCCATTATCACTAAAAAGTTACAGGGCTTATAGCTTTGCAATCATTTTTGTTGTTGGCAATTTGTTGCTGCCCCAGCTTTCGCATTTAATACCAAACGGCGGGCTTATTTTCTTGCCCATTTATTTTTTTACGCTTATCGCCGGCTATAAGTTTGGGGTAAATGTGGGCTTGCTTACAGCTGTTCTATCCCCGCTTGTAAATAACTGGTTATTTGGAATGCCGCCTGTATTTGTGTTGCCTGCTATTCTGATAAAATCTTGTTTGCTGGCCGTGATAGCTGGCATTGTTGCTGCAGAAGCCAGAAAAATTTCTTTGCTGCATATATTGTTTGTTGTGATAGCCTACCAAATAATTGGCTCTGCTGTTGAATGGGCAATTTCACAAAGTTTTCAAAATGCAGCACAGGATTTTACCACCGGGATTCCGGGGATGCTGATACAAGTTTTTGGCGGCTACTTATTATTGCACAAAATGAAGGGTTATGGAAACTAAGCCCTGGGCAGAAATTTCTGGCCGCATACATGCAATGCATTTTGCTGAGGAGTTTGACTTGATTGTAGCTATTGCCAATGGTGGCATTGTGCCTGCTGCTTTGCTGCAGCAAAAATTAAAAATCCCTGTGGAGTTATTAAAAATAAGTTTCAGGGATTCCGCACATAAGCCTTTGTACGGTTCGCCTCAATTAATAAAACCAATCCATTTTGACATAACAGGCAAAAAAATACTGCTGGTGGAAGACAGGGTGAAAACAGGCGCTACGCTTGAATACGCAAAGGGTTTATTAAAAGAGGCAGCCTTTGTAAAAACATTTGCCGTGAATGGCAAGGCAGATTACCCTTTGTATGACGAGAATTGTTTTTCTTTTCCCTGGGTATTGTAATTTTTTACTCCACTAATTTTTTGTTTGTCCTGAAGCAGGTTCCTTTAAAAACAGCAACAATATGGCCATGCTGATTAGTGATAGCGATATGGTACAAGCCTGTTGATTTCCCATTGTGCAGTTCTTTTGCTTCCGCAACCAATCCATCGCCCACATGCACTGGTTTTAAAAAGTTGATAGCAGTATCTAATGCAACAGATAAAACGTTTCTATTATTGCAGGCAAATGCAAAAGCGCTGTCAGCC
>CAYRRL010000140.1:0-7458 GCA_964426665.1 uncultured Ferruginibacter sp.
TTCAACTGTTTTGCATCTTGCTGTAATTCTATTGTGCCGAGGTCTAAGAAAGAACTTAGTGTTCCAACTAAAACAGGTTGTATTTTTGGCAGAAAGCCTGTATAAGAAAATTGCAAAACATAATTGCCCGGTTTTATACTGGCCAATGTAAATCTGCCTTCTTCGTTGCTAACCGTGCCTGTAACAAAAGCAGTATCCTTTTCTGTTTTCAAAACTATATTTACAAAAGGCAAAGCAGCTTTATCTGCTTTGCCTTTAATTAATCCCGATAAAGTTACCAAAGGGGTTTGTGCCTGCAACAAAGAAACTATTACTACATGTAGTGAAAATAGTAAACTGAACTTTATCCGCATTGCCATCTTTATTATTTTCTTTTGATTCTTTTATAAGTTTTTTATTGCTGTCAACAATTAAACCTGCTTTTTTATCCCTTTGCCCGGCAGAAGGTAAAACTCTTTCAATGGGATGAAGTAAAAAGCCAATCTAAATAGACTGGCTTTAAAATATTCACCGCTAAAACTTACAAATCCTTCCCATGGCACTGCTTAAACTTTTTGCCGCTTCCACAAGGGCAAGGGTCGTTTCTTCCAGGTGCTTTTTCCACTCTTATTGGTTCTTGTTTTACTGGCGCTGACGGCTCGTAATAGTCATTTTCCTGGCTCATGTATTCAGGGCCGCCGGTACTGCTGGTGGCGCCAGCAAACTCTTCTTTGCGCTGGCGCATTTTGCTCATGTCGGTTTTTTCTTCACGCCCCTCACGTATGCGGCCAGCGTTGGTTTGCTCCATTGGTATGGCTGCATGGCAAAGAAAACTCACAATGTCTTTGTTCACTGTATCGTCCATTTGCTTAAAGGCATTAAATGCTTCAATTTTATAAATCACCAACGGGTCTTTTTGTTCGTAACCGGCAGTTTGTACACTGTGGCGCAAATCATCCATTGCCCTTAAATGTTCTTTCCATGCTTCGTCAATCAATGCAAGCGTAATGCTTCTTTCCAAAGCATTCATCAATTCTGTGCCGCCGCCTTCAATTGTTTTATCAATGTTCGCCAAAGCCTGTATCGCTTTTCTTCCATCGGTAAACGGCACTGCTACATTAATCACATGGTTGCCCTGTTCTTTGCGGATGTTTTTAATAACAGGCAATGTTTTTTCTGCAATCTCAGCTACTTTCCTGTTATAGTTGCTCTTTGCTTCGTGGTATAATTTATCAGCAATGGTTTGTGTGTTGCCTTTGTCCAATTCTTCGGCAGTAATAGTTGTGTCAATCCCAAAGTTCATGATGGCTGCCAATTTGAAACCTTCATGGTCGTTGCCCTCTTTAAATGAATTAACCAGCCCTTCTGCCACAGAATAAAATGCATTGTCCAAATCAAGTGCAAGCCTTTCGCCAAACAAAGCATGGTTGCGCTTGCCATATACTACTGTGCGCTGTTTGTTCATCACATCATCATATTCAAGCAGGCGCTTGCGTATGCCAAAGTTGTTTTCTTCTACTTTCTTCTGCGCCCTTTCTATAGATTTTGAAATCATGCTGTGCTGTATCACTTCGCCTTCTTTGTATCCCATCCTGTCCATTAAAGAAGCGATACGCTCGCTGCCGAACATACGCATCAAATCATCTTCAAGGCTTACAAAAAATTGTGAGCTGCCTGGGTCGCCCTGCCTGCCTGCACGCCCACGGAGCTGCCTGTCCACACGGCGGCTTTCATGCCTTTCGGTACCAACAATTGCAAGCCCGCCTGCGTCTTTTACCCCGGGCCCAAGTTTGATATCGGTACCACGGCCGGCCATATTGGTGGCAATAGTAACGGCGCCGGCCAGCCCGGCTTCAGCAACTACCTGTGCTTCTTTAGCATGTTGCTTAGCGTTCAATACATTGTGAGGGATATTTTTTTGCTTCAGCATCCTGCTCAGCAATTCGCTTATCTCAACAGAGGTTGTACCAACAAGTGTTGGCCTTCCTGCATTACGCAGTTTTTCAATCTCATCAATAACTGCTTTGTATTTTTCACGCTTGGTTTTATACACCAAATCCTGTTCATCTTTTCTTATTGCTTTAAGATTAGTTGGGATGGTTACAACATCCAGCTTATAGATGTCCCACAATTCTGCTGCTTCTGTTTCGGCAGTACCCGTCATGCCACAAAGTTTGTGGTACATGCGAAAATAATTCTGCAATGTAACAGTAGCATATGTTTGCGTGGAAGCTTCAATCTTTACATTTTCTTTTGCCTCAATTGCCTGGTGCAGGCCATCGCTGTAGCGGCGGCCATCAAGGATACGGCCTGTTGGTTCGTCCACAATTTTCACAGCACCATCCATCACCACATATTCTGTGTCTTTGTCAAATAGAGTGTAGGCTTTTAATAATTGCTGCACAGTGTGTATCCGGTCTGCTTTTATTGAATATTCATTTAGCAAGCCTTCTTTGTTATGCAATTTTTCTTCTGTGCTTAAATTGCCCTTGTCAATATCCGACAGCTTTGTTGCAATATCCGGAAGGATAAAAAATTCAGGGTCTTCGCCGCTTCTTGTAATTAAGTTAATGCCCTTTTCCGTTAAATCAACCTGGTTGTTTTTTTCATCAATGTGGAAGTATAATTCTTCATCAACCTTCGGCATTTCTTTTTGCTGGTCGGCGAGGTAATAGTTTTCGCTCTTCTGCAATTTTACTCTTATGCCGGGCTCGCTCAAAAATTTAATCAATGCGCCATTCTTTGGCAAGCCACGGTGTGCTCTCATTAACGCAAGCCCGCCATCTTTTGGGTCATCGTTTCCTTCCGCAATTTTTTTCTTTGCCTCAATTAAATATTGGTTTACAGCTTTGCGCTGTGCTTCTACTAATTTTTCAATTCTTGGTTTTAAATCAAAGAATTGTTGTGTATTGTCGCTATGCCCAACCGGCCCGCTGATGATTAATGGCGTACGGGCATCGTCAATTAATACAGAGTCTACTTCATCCACCATGGCAAAATGGTGCTTGCGCTGTACCATTTCGTCGGGGTTATGCACCATGTTGTCACGCAGGTAATCAAAACCAAATTCGTTGTTGGTGCCATAAGTAATATCGGCATTGTAGGCATTGCGCCTTGCATCGCTGTTAGGCTCATGCTTGTCAATACAATCCACTGTTATGCCCAGCCATTCAAAAATAGGGCCGTTCCATTCGCTGTCCCTTCTGGCCAGGTAGTCATTTACTGTTACAATGTGCACGCCTTCGCCTGCCAGTGCATTTAAGTAAGCAGGCAATGTGCTCACCAGTGTTTTGCCTTCACCTGTTGCCATCTCCGCAATCTTGCCTGAGTGCAATACCATGCCGCCTATTAATTGCACATCATAATGCACCATGTTCCAGGTTACGTCGCCGCCGGCAGCTTTCCATGTATTATTAAAAATAGATTTTTCACCTTCTATTTTAATGTGGTCTTTCTTAACAGCTAAAATTTTGTCTAATTCTGTAGCCGTGCTTTCAAGTGAGGTGTTTTCTTTAAAGCGGCGGGCTGTTTCTTTTATTACTGCAAATGCTTCAGGCAATATTTGGTTGAGCACTTCTTCGATTTGTTTGTCCCTGCCTTTTTTCAAGTCGTCCACTTCGTGGTAAATGGCATCCCTTTGTGCAATTTCATCTGTTGGCAATGCTTCAGCCGCATCTTTCCTGGCCTGTATTTGTTCATCAATAGAAACAAGGTGCTGCTGTATCCTTTGCCTGAACTCCTGTGTTTTGCTTCTCAGTTGGTCATTGCTCAAGCTTTGGTATTGAGAAAAAAACTCGTTGATTTTTGCCACATTGGGCATTATTTTTTTTACGTCTTTTTCGCTTTTGTTGCCGCCAAATAATTTTGATAATAAGCCAATCATAAAATCCGTGTTGCTGGGTATGTTGAATAATTAATTATTAGAAACCATTTTGTCAAATATGGTGCTTAAAAAATTTTGTAGCCAAATTGACAGGGCCCGTTTACCGGGGCGGTAAAGGTAATGATTAAGAAGGCGATAGCAAGGGGGCAATCCCGATAGATATAGTGATGTATTTTCAGGAGCGAATGGGCAAATAAGCACAAAACCAACTTTTCAGGATGCAAGCCTGCAATAAGCAAAAGGGCAATCAGCGCACCATATTATTCTGTTTTTGAAACATATTGTCGGGCAGGTGGATGTATTGGGTAGCCAAAAAACTTAAAAAGTTGGCGATAAGGGCCATCAGGATTGCTTTTTTCCAATTTCGGCCAAGGAAAAACCAATATATGAGCATTTCAAAAATGGCAGAGCCGGCAGCCACAACCAACAGGTTTATATCCGGGTTTTTTTGCCAAAGCATGGTACTAACAATCCAGGTAACAAGGTTGGCAAGGAGCGCTACAAGCACTGCTGCTGGCCGTTTCTTTTTTCTGAAGAAATATGCAACAACAGGCAGTTCAATCAAAAGAATAAGCAGGAGAGTGAATGTAATTTTTGCTGCCATTGGTTAGGTTAACAACTGTTTTTTCAGGATAAAATGTTTTACCTGCCAAATATTGCATAAAAAATTTTATTTCGGGCAATTTGGCAAGGAAAAGTTGCAAAAACTGAATTTGTTTGTGATGTTGGCGGCATTCGCCTGCCACTTAGGTTATTGAGCAGAACTAATTTGTGGAAAACCGCCTCCTCATTTCAGGCATTTTGCCCTACATTTGCACACCGGAAAAAACAACGGCAAAATTTTTAATAATCTGGTATGTCAGGAGCATTAAAAGAAGTAAGGAACAGAATAAAGAGCGTTCAGAGCACACAGCAAATTACCAAGGCGATGAAGATGGTAAGTGCGGCCAAACTCCGCCGTGCACAAGACGCCATTACACAAATGAGGCCTTATGCACAAAAGCTGCAGGAAATGCTGAGCAATATTGTAAGCAACAGCGATGGCAGCATAAATATGTCGCTGGCTGCTGAAAGGCCGGCCAATAAAGTATTGATAATTGTGGTAACCAGCGATCGTGGCCTCTGCGGCGGGTACAACAGTAACCTTATCAAACTGGCTAAGCAATTGATAAAAGAAAAATATGCCGCACAATATGCTAAAGGCGATGTGATGGTGCTGCCGATTGGAAAAAAGGGCTATGAACACTTTAGCAAAAATGGGTTCAAGGTATATGATAAATTCTGGGAAATTTTTACTGGCTTAAGCTTTGAAAAAGTGCAGGCTGCTGCTGGTTACGCCATGCAGGCTTTCAGCAACAAAGAAGTGGATGCAGTGGAGGTAGTGTATAGTGAATTTAAAAATGCGGCTACACAACGTTTTGTATCAGAACAATTTTTGCCAGTTCAAAAAGTAACGGCTAAAGAAGGACAGAAAAAAGCAGACTTTATCTATGAGCCGGACAAAGCTACTTTGATAAATGAACTGATGCCAAAAATTTTGAACACACAATTGTACAAAGCTGTACTTGATGGCAATGCAAGCGAGCATGGTGCAAGGATGACAGCGATGGATAAGGCAAGTGACAACGCAAATGAATTGCTGAAGTCATTAAAGATTAGTTACAACAGGGCAAGGCAGGCAGCTATTACAACAGAATTGACCGAAATAGTGAGCGGTGCTGCGGCTTTGAATGGATAAACAATTTGAAGGTTTGAAAATTTGGTGATTTGAAAATTCTTTCGGTCATCAACTTCCTGTCAAATCATCAAATCCCCAAATTGAATAATGGAACTATCTCAAATTATACCGCATATCGAAGCACTCATCTTTGCCAGCGACAAACCGCTGACGAATGAAGAGATTACTGAGTTGCTGAACAATGCACTGGCTTTTATAGAAGACAGGGCCACTCCTGAACAGGTGGAAGCAGCAGTAGAAGGCATCCGTGAAAAATACAATGCGGAGTTTTACCCTTTTGAAGTAAAACAAAGTGGCGGCGGCTGGCAATTCCTTACTAAAAAAGATTACCACAAAACAGTAGCGCAACTGAACGGCGATAAATTTTTAAAGCGCCTCTCTGTTGCAGCTTTGGAAACACTTGCCATAATAGCCTATAAGCAGCCTATTACCAAAAGCGAAATAGAAGCTATACGTGGCGTTAACTGCGATTATGCCGTGCAAAAATTACTGGAAAAAGATTTAGTGGTGATAACAGGAAGAAATGAAGATGCGGTAGGGAAGCCATTGGTGTATGGCACATCCAAATCTTTCATGGATTATTTTGGCATTAATACCACAGCGGATTTGCCAAAAATAAGCGAAGTGCTGATGGAGGAGTTGGTTCAGGCAACTATGGTGAATGGCACACAGGCAGAAACAGAAAAAGAAACAGTGCAGCCTGCAACAGAAAATATTGAAACGCCCTCTGAAGAAGCAGAAGCTATTTTAGCTGTAACTGCAGATGGGCAAATAGTAGAAAATAAACAGGTGAAGAAGGACGGCGAAGAAGAAACCGGCTCATAACCTTGTTTTAAAAGAATAATTGTAAAAGGTATGAAACGGAAGTTCTCATACCTTTTTTATTTATAGGCATTTTTAATAAACCTCAAAACAAACGGTAAAACAAATGGCACAAAACCTCACCCATCAACAACTAATTGAAGTAGCCAACGAATTTGGCACACCCGTGTATGTGTACCATGCAGAACGCATAGCAGCACAATACAAAAAACTACAGAAGGCATTTAAAAATTGCGATGCACATTTTTTTTATGCCTGTAAATCGCTTACCAATATCAATGTGCTCAAATATATGAAGTCGCTTGGCGCTTCGCTTGATTGTGTGAGCGTGAATGAAGTGAAACTTGGTTTGATGGCAGGTTTTGATAAAAAAAATATTTTGTACACACCCAATTGTGTTGACTTTGATGAAATAGTGGAAGTGAAAGAATTGGGCGTAAATATCAATATTGACAACATCTCTATTCTGGAGCAATTTGGCAATAAGTTTGGCAACAGCTACCCTGTATGCATTCGGCTGAACCCACACATTATGGCCGGCGGCAATTATAAAATTTCAACTGGCCACATTGATAGCAAGTTTGGAATTTCCATTCACCAGATGCGGCATATAGAAAGGATTGTAAAAACAACACAGCTAAATGTAAATGGCATACACATGCACACAGGAAGCGAAATAAAGGATATCCGTGTTTTTCTGGAAGGGTTGGAAGTAATGTTTAATACCGCAACACATTTCCCTAACTTAGAATTTATTGATTTAGGGAGCGGCTTTAAAGTGCCGTACCAGCCCGGCGAAGCTGAAACAGATATTGCCACACTTGGCGAAAAAGTTGCTGAAGCATTTGCTGAATTTGAAAAAGAAACAGGGAAGAAATTGCAAGTGTGGTTTGAGCCCGGCAAATTTTTGGTAAGCCAGTGCGGCTACTTCATTGTAAAAGCAAATGTTATTAAGCAAACGCCATCTGCAGTTTTTGTTGGAGTTAACAGCGGCTTCAACCACTTGATAAGGCCGATGATGTACGATGCTTACCAC
>CAYRRL010000141.1:0-7428 GCA_964426665.1 uncultured Ferruginibacter sp.
CGCATAAGTTTTTCAAAGTTGATAGTTTCGTTGTAAAAAGAAGTTTCAACTGGATCTACATTAAAGAAAAGATAGCCATCATCCATATACAGACTTTGTATATCACCGCCTTCGCCGGTAGCCATTTTGCCAAGCCTCTTATTCAGCAATTCAAGGTTATAGATATCGCCTTTCTTTATGCCAAGAAAAAGATTAAGCAGCGAATCGGGGTATTTAGTATTGCCACGCCAGTTGATGTCGCCAAAATAATACTTGCGGCCTTCGCTTACTTTGATGTGGATGTCAAGGTCCCCTTTTGTATTGGGGATTTCCTTATGGTCTACTATCACGGCGTCACGGAAGCCCTCTGCATTATAATAGTCCAGTATTTTTTCCCTGTCTTCGTCATACTTCTGCTCGTTGAATTTTGAAGAGCTAAAAAGTTTAAACCGGAAATAAGGGTCAATGGCGTCTTTTGTTTTTGAAAGGGAGAGAAAGCCATAATCTTTCAGGTACTCTTTGAATGTTATCGTTTTAGCGGAATCGTTGTACGGGCTTGAATATTTTGCAGGGTTAAGGCTGAACCTTGATTTTTCTTTGGTGCCCTTCATTTGCTTTTTAATCTTGCTGTCTGTTACATCTTCGTTGCCGGCAATATTGATTGAATTAACCTTTACTTTATTGCCTTTGTTAATGTTGAAAAGCAGCAAGACTGCATTCTGCATCCCGGGCGCCGTTTTTTCCTGCATGGTAACGGTAGCATTCCGGTAAGACTTTTCGCTGTAGAATTTTTTTATGGCATCAAGGGCGCTAATCTTCATATTGTCCGTAACCACCTTGTCTTTTGACAACCCAATTTTTGCCTCAAGGTCTTCTTTTTCGCTTTTTTTGATGCCTGAAAATTGTACATCTGCCAGCCTTGGCCTTTCAGTGATGGCCAGTTCTATGTACAAATTGTTCCCTTCCAGGTTAATAAGGTTTACTTCCACATCAGCAATCAGGTTTTGCCGCCAAAGTTTTGATATGGCTTTGCCGAATGCATCGGTTCCGGGTATAGTTACCTTGTCTCCTACTGCCAGCCCTGATATGGAAATAATGAGGTTTGGGTCGAACGACTGGTTGCCTGTAACAGAAATGCCTGCAATGGTGTATTCTTTTGGCCTGTTGTTGAAAATTTCAATTAATTGGGGGTTAACGGAAACCGGCGTGCTGTCAATCTGTGCGGTTGCCAACTGGCTTATAGACAAAAAAGCAATAAATAAAAAGTTCTGGTAAATCCTCTGCATCAAATATTTTTTACGGCTGGCAAATTAACTGCTATTATTAAAACTATTTGTTAAACAATGCCCTGCTGCTGCAATGCAGCAGTTGGTATCAATGGCAAAACCTGTTAGCCTGCTAATTTTTCCTCTTCGCCCACCTGGCTGCTGGTTTTGCCAAACCTTCTTTCCCTTTGCTGAAAATCAATAATGGCTTCGTACAAATTTTCCTTCCTGAAGTCAGGCCACCTTGTATTGGTAAAATACAGTTCTGCATAAGCTAATTGGTACAGCAAAAAATTGCTGATGCGGTATTCGCCGCTGGTGCGTATCATCAGTTCAGGGTCAGGAAAACCGCTTGTGGCCAAATAACCCTGCAGTGTTTCCTGTGAAATATCTTCCGGGCCAAGAATCCCTTTCTTTACATCAACCGCAATATTTTTTACTGCGTTTACCAGTTCCCACCGGCTGCTATAGCTAAGTGCCATTACCAGGTTAAGGCCGGTATTGGCGCCTGTTTCTGCCAGAGCTTCTTCCAATGCCTGCCTTGCATTGCCAGGCAGCATATCCAGTGCGCCAATTACATGCAGTTTGATGTTGTTTTTGTTAAGGGTTGGCACTTCCTTTCGTATGGTGTCAACCAGTATTTCCATCAGGCCGCTTACTTCAGTTGCCGGCCTGTCCCAGTTTTCAGTGCTGAAAGCGTACAGCGTCAGGTATTCGATGCCCAGTTCGGCGCAGCCTTCCACAATATTCCGCACGCTCTCCACGCCATGAAGATGCCCAAAGAGGCGGTCTTCGCCCTTTTCCTGTGCCCACCTGCCATTGCCGTCCATAATAATGGCGATGTGTGCTGGCAGCCTCTTCATATCTATTTCGCTTTGTAAGGCCATGCTTTGCAACTGGAATTTGATAAGGGCGCAAAAGTAATAAAATTTAGCCGGAATCAGTGTTTGGCAAAGGGTATGCAGAATAATAAAAAGCATCTCCCCCTGCCCGGAAGAAATGCTTTTCAAAAAACAATATGCTCAATTACATCTTTACAAGCTTTCCCTTATATACAACCTTGTTTATAGTAAGCGTATAAAAGTACATGCCAGCCGGAAGCGAAGAAATATTAAACTGCTGTGTATTGGAAAAAATAGCCGCCCTTAAACCGGAGGCATTTAACACATTTACTTCTTCTGCTACTACAGGCTGCCCATTTTGCATGCACTTAAATATGCCTGTGCCAGGGTTGGGATAAACAACAACTTTTGTATCAGTGCTCACAGGCGTGGCAGCAGCAGCACAGGATGCTTTTTGTTTCAGGTACTCTTCATCATCGCCAAGCCTTTTTGTAACGCTGCAATTTCCCCCTGCTTTTAGTGTAACAATTGCGCTGGGGGATGTGCCGGCCGGCAAGCTTATTTGCTGCATATTGCTATAATGCTGCCATTGCTGTGAATCATACACATCCCATTGCATATCGGCTTTAATAGTTTTAGCTTTAGCCTGCGTTGTGCACCCAGCTATTGTTTCGTTCATGGTAATTTTAAAATCGGCATCCGGGCAGTTTGTTTTCCGGGCATACCAATAAATATTGCTGGTATTGGCAAAACACAAACGTGCGCTTTCCATTTTTAATGCTTTGTAAAATAGCCCCGTATGCCCCTGTGGCATTTGTAAATAAAATAATGCAGAGTCTGATAAAGCGGCCAGCAAAGGCATTGCGTCATTGCTATTGGCGTCTTTAAAAACAAACGCCCTGCTTACTTCCTCTGCACCCGCAAACCCATTGCTGCCACGGGCATTATTAATGCTAAAGAAAATTTTGTTTATCCCCTGTGGCACATAAAACCAGCCGGGAAAGCTCAACAAATCGCTTCTGTAGTTTTCATGGCTGCTACCAAAGAATGGGCCGTTTTTATAAAAATAATTGCCGTTGGTGGCAATGCTTATGGCAGCAGATGATTTGTACTTTGATGTGATTGTAAGCTTATATGTGCCTGCCTGCGGAATGTTTATGCTTAATATACCCTGCCCGCTGTTATTGCTAATAGAAAAATCCTTTATAATGCCCAGGGCACTATTTGCATCCTCCACTGTAAAGTTGATATAGCCTTTCCCGGGCATATCGAATTTCGGGTTGTATCTTATAGCAAAACTCCCGGGCCTGTCAGATAGTAAATAAAATTCGCTTCGGGCTGAGTAGTCTTTGCCGTTAGTATAACTAAGCTGCACATTAATTTTTTCCAGCGGCAACATCCCATTGCTGGCAAACTGGGCTTTGATTTCCGCTGCATCTTTAAATGAATAGGTATTAATCAGGCTTGTTTGTGCAGTAAAATCTTCATTAAAGAAATTATCTATTTCTTCATTGGCTATTAATGGCAACAGGCCATTTTGGTATGCTGACCCGTTTGTAGTATTATATTTTATATAAACAGCATCAGTACTTTTATACTGCCTGGCAATATTGTTTATAAGAACGCCGCTGTTTACAATTTGCAGCCTGCTTATTTTGGCAAGGTAAAGGCATAATGATTCTGCTTTAACTGCTTTATCAGCAGCCGGCCGCTGATCGAATACAAAATTGTAATGCAGCACCATGTAATGCAGAAACGCCTTTAGTTCCCTTATACGTTGCTTTATAACTGCTGCATCATTTTGTGTTTCTGCATCTGCCTGTTTTACTAATTGAAAATAAAAAGGCAGCTTATATTTATTGTCCTGCAGCCCATTGTACACAGTAACAATTTTATCATCGCCCCAGCAATTGAGCAACTTGTAAACAGTAGTTGATGCGCTTCCGAACAGGCTGCAAAACTCCTGTAGCTGGCTATCGATGGAAACATTATTTTTTAAAGACGCATTTGCAGCAAACAAAAAAGGGAGGCTGGCAAATTTTGATGGCGCTGCTTCTATAACAATACCATCACTGTTTTTTTCTTTCAACCTTTGTATTGTTTGTTTTAAATCATCTAAGAAAAACGCAGGTGTTTCGCCGCTCCATTGCGCCAGGTTCAAATAATGATACTCCGAAACATGGGGCCATTTATTGTACCACCTGTTCAATATGCCTTTTGCGCTTGCCTCCAGTTGAAAGGCCGTTGGCACTACCTGCACATCAATGTTGCTGTTAATAACTACATTATCGGGGATACCTGCATGGCTGTCGTATGCATACACATGAAAGCGCATAGATGGGTATGTTGTATTTATTTTGGCTGCGGTAAAATTAGCAAGGGCAAAATGCTGCCCCGTTTCATTTGGGTAAACGCCTTTGCCGCAGTACACTGCTTCTGTATTGGCCCACTTGGCGCCATCCGGCACTTCTATGCCCATATTTCCATAATCATAGTTAAAGTTGCGTACATAGTTTTGGTAAATGGCTGCATTATTAAATATGGTGTTTCTAAACCCTGTGTACTTGTTTTCAATAGCGCTGGCCCATAGTTGCATGGCCGTTATGCTATTTACGTCTGCTACTGATTGGCCGGTTGCAGTTCTTGAACCATTATATGGCGCTACATAGCAAGGGTTGTTCTGCAATGTATTTATATAATCTGTTGTCATTATATCATCCCGATGGCCGGCAAAGCGGTACCCGCCAACCATATTATTCCGGCGTTGGTACAACGCCCACGAATGGCCCAGTTCGCCATTGTATGTATCCCACCAATAGCTATTGTCTTTGTCCATTGCCCAGGCTGTGCAGCCACCACTGATAAACCAGCTTTTATATTTGAACCTGCATGTATAAGTTGTATCAATATTTCTATAGGGCGAAGCAATTGCAGGTATTATTTCCCAATTGGAACCGGGCTGGTAAAAGCGGAAACCCAACTGGCGCAGGTATTCATAAATGCCATAACACAACCCATTGTCCTGCCCGGCTGCAAAACTGATATAGCTGCTGCCATTGCTTTTTACTTTACAGGTTTGGTTTACTGTTATGGCATCATCATACACCAGCACAATTCCGCTTGCAGGCATTGCATTATATTCCTGCACAGTAAAATGGCTGCCCGCAATTGCCTTTTGCAAAAGCATCGCCATATCGCCGGCGGTTGACCGCAATAGCTGCGATTGCGCCGCCGGGTAATAAATTGTTTGTGCCCTTGTGTTTACATAAGCCAATAGGCAGGCTGCTGCTGTGAGCAGGCAACGATTGAAAGCCATAGTATAAGTTTGGTAGTGAACTAACTATGGTTCAGCACAGAAAAGGAAATAAAATGGAAATTCGGTACAGATATCAGAGAGTAAAACGGATTGATGCTCCGAAGATAGGGGAATTATTTGAAAGCCCAATAAAAATGCCGGGCAATTTTGGCCCGGCAAAAATTATTGTAACCCTAAACAATTAAAAATCAGAAGGGCACTTATAATTAGTAAGGTTGAAAGTAACGCCGATTTCAGCAATCACATACTGGTCTTTTTGCTTGCTCCATCCACGCTGCGCCCCTTCTTTGCCAATGGGCACGCCCTTTTCAAAACTCCTGTCCTGCAATGCTAAAGCTATTGGGTTTACAAATTTATCATTGCCTACATAAGTACTGCTCACATCATCTAAGTAATCGGTAAATGTAAGCCTGTGCGCTATTTGTACAGAAAGATTAAACCTGTCGTTGATATTGTATTTGATTCCCATTCCAATAGGCACGCACATAGCCATGCTGCCATAAGGCTTTCTTGTTGCGCCTGTGGCAGGGTCAACATAGGGTATGTTTTGCCCTTCGGTACCCAGTGGGCGAAGGAAATACTTTTTGCCGCTTAAATATGCATAGGGGTTGTAGCTAAACATGCCGATACCTAAAGTTACATATGGCGTAAAGCCATGTGCCGGGTCGCCTGGCTGGTAGCGGAAGAAATTGAAATCGCCACTTAAAGCAATTTCAAAAATATCAGAGTTGAAGCTAAGGTTCCTTTGCTTTTGGTATTGGTTTTTACTATAAGTATCACTGTAACCCAACTGGGCAAAATGTACTGCAAGGCGGGCTGCTAAATAATTATTAAACTGCTTACGGTAAAAAGCGCCTACTGCAAGCTTGGGCCTGTTAATGGATGCCCTTGTATTTAAATCGCCAAAATAATGTGCTGCACCAACAGTTACACCAAACTCCCCTTTTAATTCAACTGGGTTGAAGCGTTCTTGCGCCGATAGGTTGCACAACAATGCAGGAATGAAAAAAGCGGTTAAAAAGATTTTCTTCATAACGTGCAAAATAAGGAATTGTTTGTTAAAAAGACTGCGTCCTTAAAGGTTTTGAGGCAGCCCCCAATTTGAAGAGGCTACTTTTTTAATTCCTCTTATCCAACCCCCACGATAATTTGTTCCTCAATGTTTGCAGGAAATTATTTTCATTGAGCCTGATGAGGTTAATCTCGAACTTCTCTTTCCTGATGGCGAGTTGCACTTCTTTTGGCACTACCATGCGGCGGCTGTCGAGCGTGCAGATGAATGAATCGGTACGGCCTTCCACTTCAAACGACATAATGTTGTTGTCGGGGATAATAATTGGGCGGATATTTAAGTTGTGGGGCGCAATGGGCGTGATAACAAAACTGCCGCTTTCGGGGAAAACAATGGGGCCGTTGCAACTTAATGAATAACCTGTGCTGCCGGTTGGCGTTGCTACAATCAGCCCATCTGCCCAATACGTATTTAAAAACTCGCCATTGAGATACGTGTGGATTTTTATCATGGATGACGAGTCCTTCTTCTGCAAGGTAAATTCGTTAAGGGCATATGGCACATCGCCAAAAACGGGTATGTTGGCATCAAGGTGTATAAGCGTGCGCTTTTCTGTTACATAAGTCCGCTGCGCCAGCGCATTGATAGCCGAATGCAATTCGTCCCGTCCGATATTTGCCAAAAAACCAAGGCGGCCATAATTAATCCCCAGCACCGGTATCCCTTTGTCCTGTACCAATGCCACCGTGTCAAGCAAAGTGCCGTCGCCCCCAAGGCTGATGAGGCAGTCAATATCTTCATCCAGGTCATCTGCTGAACTAAATGTGTCGTACTTGCCGGTAAGTTGCAGCGCTGAATAAATCTGGTTAAAAAAATCCTGAAAAAAGACAGGCTCCATTTTGTGGGCATATAATTCCTGCAAAAAAGACTCCATGTCTTTGTTCTGCTCATTTTCAATGCCCCGGCTGTAAATGGCGATTTTCATTTGCTGGTTTTAAAATTCATTTAAAGGAC
>CAYRRL010000142.1:0-7406 GCA_964426665.1 uncultured Ferruginibacter sp.
AAGGTTGTTGAATAAAAAATGCGGGTTCACCTGCGTACGCAGCGCATTAAGTTGTGCGGCTAAGCTTTCCCGTTTCAGGTTCTCCGCTTCCTGTATCGAGTGCCGCAACTGATGGTTAAAGAAAATACTTTCATAAATAGCAATTATCATGATTGTACAAAAAATAGCAGCAGAGTTAGAGTGTATCATTTTATCTGCAAACGTCAACCCGGCCCGTTCATCCTGAAATGTTTTTTCAAAGATGGCACCCATCACTACATTGGCTGCAATGGTAAACAACAACATCACCACAGACTGGAAAACAATCCTCTCCCTTACATTGTCGAACAATGGGTATTTCCTCCTGCTGTAAACCATTATAAACCTGTTGCCCACCCATATAACTGACGTAATAAAAAGTGTGGTAAAATATTTGTCCCATGTAAGAAATGGCGGCCTGCTGAAGCGGCAATTAAAAAAAACAATTGGGATTATAAAAGCCAGCAACGGGATGCCGATAGCCATCAGCAACCCGTCGTTGAAACCAATCCTGCAATTGTGTTTGTTCATTATGAGATAAAGTTAATGCAAATAGCTTTTTTAAACTACAAAGACGCCAAACCCGAAGCAACACCAGGAAAAACTTAGTGCCTTTTTGTGCTATTCATGCCTTTCTGTTCACATCGTACAAACCTTAGCGCTGCTTCGTTTTCTACGTGCCTTGGCGGCTCAAAAAAACTAAAACGTAATCTGGTAATTAATATTCGGGAACAAACCCATCTGGTTTATCTGGCTCTCTACCCCTGTCTTTGGGTTTAGTGTCCTTATATAAATATTTTCCCTGTTGGTGAGGTTTTGCAAATCAATATACCATTTCTGCGTAACCTTCCGCAGGTTACGGGTGTAAGAGAATTTCAAGTCCCAGCGGAGATAAGTATCGTTTTGCAAACTGTATGCTTCGTTGTCTTTGTAAATAATATAGCCTGCAGTTTTGGATGCGGCGATGTCAAAAGGCTTGTATCGTTGGCCACCGGTAACAGTTAATTTAGTGTCAATGCCAAATGTTGTTTTTTCATTCAGTTTCCATTCTTTTCCGGCCAACACATTTGTTGCATAGTTGCTGTTGAAAGCGGTGCTTCGCCACACATTATCGCTGCCTTTGTATTTTGATTCAAACAATGACAACGTCAGCAAGTAATAAAAGCCTTTGTGCAAAAACCTTTCAGCGGTTAATTCAATCCCATAGTTGCAGCCCTTGCCATTGTTCACCAAATTTGTTTTATCGGGAAAACCAAAATCGCTGCCTGTGTTGAGCATACTGAATGAAGAAGGTGTTTTCTCCACTGCTGCATTATAAATGTATTGCCCATACAGCTCTGCTTTCAGGCGGAAGTATTTTGTAAAGCTCACATCATAACCCAAAGCGCTGTGGATGCTTTTTACAAAATCAAGCTCTTTGTTTGTCAATTCAATTTGCCCAAGGTTGTTCCTGCTTTGATAGAAATAAACTTCCATTGGCTGCGTTTGGCTATGCAACCCTGCGCCAAATGAAAGGGATTGGTTTTGTTTGAATTGGTATTTGATATTCCATCTTGGCTCGATGCTGATGCTGTTATTCACAGTAAAATCCTGTGCATACAGGCCAATGTTTGTTGACAGGTTGCCGGTAAACCTGTGGCTGAAATTCGCAAAACCTTTCAGCAATACGGCAGTTTCATTCACATCCAGCAAATTGCTCAATACTGAATCGCCGTCTTTAATATAATCCTGGTGCAATTTTATTTTGTTTGCATCAGCAATTACGCCAGCTGTAAACTGGTTCTTTGCATTTATCTTTTTATTAAATGTATGGCTTATGGAATATTTTACAATATCATTCTTCCTGTAAAATGCCGGCTTGTTTTCTTTGCCGGTTTCTACAATAGCTTCATCATACTTTGATGAAAAGCCCGACACTGCAAAAGTGGTTTTAGCTGAAGTATTGCTGTTGTAAAAATACAAATGGCTTAGCCCAACCACACCCGTTAGCGATTTAAAATTCCTGTCACGCTGCGTGCCGTCGTTGGATGAATACAAATTGTCTTTTCCCTGGCTTTCTGGCAAAAAATGGATATGGCTTTCCCCGCCAAGGCCAAAGATGCTGAATGTGCCTGCTTTGCTTGTTGGCAGGTTTATTTTAAAGGTTGCATCCTGGTAATAAGGCGTGGCTGAGCCAGTGCCAAATTTCAAGCCCAGCTTTTGCAATGCTGCCACCATTGAATAACGGTAATCAACCAGGTAAGATGATTTGTTTGATTTGCTTAACGGGCCTTCGGCGCCAAACTCAAAACCATTAAAACCCATTTGGCCGGTAAACTCATTTTTATCCGCATTGCCGTTCCTTAACCTCAAATCAAATACGCCTGCAATGGCATTGCCATACTGCGAAGGAAAAGCGCTGGTAATAAAATCTGAGTTCTTAAGTGTGTTAATGTTCAAGATGCTTACGGGCCCGCCAGTTGAGCCAAGCGTGCTAAAGTGGTTTGGGTTTGGAATGTCAATGCCATCCATACGCCATAGCACTCC
Source organism: uncultured Ferruginibacter sp. (assembly GCA_964426665.1). Taxonomy (GTDB): domain Bacteria; phylum Bacteroidota; class Bacteroidia; order Chitinophagales; family Chitinophagaceae; genus Ferruginibacter. The sequence continues at coordinate 2,545 of CAYRRL010000142.1, forward strand.
CGCAGGTGAATTGCCGCGGATGATAATATCATTACGGCCATCATTAGTACCGCTTACGCCTGCAAAATTTTGCGCCATGCGGCTTGGGTCGTTCCTTGTGCCTGCGTATTTGAATGCTTCGTCTGTGCTAAGCTGCCTTGCGCTCACCACAGCCGTTTCATTCAGCGCCTTTGTTTTTGACTTGCCGGTTTTCAAAACTACTTCATCCATCTTCTGCACTTTCTCTTTCAGTTTTATTTCAAGCACAGTTTCTTTGGATGATGTTACTTCCACATTGGCAATAATTGTTTCTTCGTAACCAACAGCGCTGGCTTTAATGTTTTGCCTGCCAATAGAAATTTTTTCTAAAACAAAAATGCCTTTGCCATCGGTTACCACAGTTTTATTTTCTATTGATACGGTAATACCGGCAAGCACATTGCCAGATTGCTCGTCCAGTACTACCCCTTTAATTGTTTGTGTAAAAGAAGCATTTTGTGATATGGCCGTAAATGCCCAGGGGAGCATTAGCAATAATGCAATTATTTTTTTCATAGTTGCAAACATTATTTACTTAGTGAATTATAAATTGCCACTGCATCTGCCAGCGCTGCGATATTGCCATTGATAGCTTTCGCCTTTTCCAACGCTTCATTGCATGAACTCATTTGCCCAATAAAAGCATCAACAGATTTTTTGTTGATAAGCACCAACTCATTGTTGCTGTAAGAAAAATAATCGCCGGTTTTTCCTGGGGTGCCGTCAACAATGATGGCTTCGCTGCCATTGTAAATAGTTTTGCCTGTGGCGTTGCTTGCTTTTTGCAAAAAACAAATTTTGCCATTGCAGATAACTTTAAAGAAATCGCCTTTGATGCTCCGGTAATCTGTGCCATTGATGCCGGCTGCATTAATGATGCTGGCGCTATACGCCGTTTTGTTGCTGCCGTTTGCATCTGTATAAACAACAGAAGCATCTCTTTTCATATTGTCTTTTACAAAACCTGAAAGGGTGGTGCCATCGGCTAGCGTTACTGAGCCTTTTTCAAAACCTGCTGGCATCTGGGCGTTGGCCGTAAATAAAATAATAAGGGCAGATGCGGCTGAAATGATTTTCTTTTTCATTGCAATACTTTTTTGTGTTGGTAATTGATTTAACAACACAAGGTTCCTGCAAAATGCTTGCAGCTAAAAGGGGAAACGGGCGAATTGCAGAAAAAGGGGAGTGAGTTGAAGGAAGGTTCCACGCAGAGCTGCTGAGCGGGCGGAGAATATAACTATCTGTTACTTCTTATTCATCTCCATATAATCAAACACAAGGTTGCATAATGTGTTCACGCCTGTTTTAAAAGCACTGTCATCAATAATAAAACCGGGAGTATGGTGCGGCGCAGAAGTTTTTGGGTCTTTGCCTTTAGGCATGCCGCCAATAAATAAAAACAGGCCCGGCGCTTTTTGTGCATAATAAGAAAAGTCTTCAGCTCCTGTTATCAACGCTCCGTATTCCACATTGCCTTTACCTGCCACTCTTTGTAAAGTAGGCAGCATTGCTGCTGTCAGCTTTTCGTTGTTTACCGTTACAGGGTAGTGGATAGAGTAGGGCATTTCCACAGTTGCGGTGGCGCCTGCTGCTGCTGTGGTATGGTTAACAACTTCATTAATGCGTTGAAAAATAAAATCCTTGTCGCTGTCTGTAAAAGTTCGTATCGTGCCGGTCATTTCCACGTTCTCAGAAATAATATTGTAGCGGTTTCCCCCGTGAATAGAAGCCACTGTAACGACTGATGGGTTTTCTGCCAGGTTCATATTGCGGCTTACAATAGTTTGAATGCTGTTGATAATTTGCGCTGACGTAGTTATTGGGTCAACAGCAAGCCAGGGCTGTGAGCCATGCGATGGTTTGCCTTTTACTACTATTTTAAAATCATTAGAGCTTGCCATATATGGGCCCGGGCGGTATTTTATTTTGCCAACTTCTGTTTGTGCGCTCATGTGCAGGCCAAATACCACATCCACTTTGGGGTTTTCCATCACGCCTTCTTTCACCATCAGCTCTGCGCCGTATTCTTCTCCTTTGGGGCCGCCTTCCTCTGCCGGTTGAAAAATAAATTTTACTGTGCCTTTCAAATCCTTTTTCATGCTTGCCAATATTTCTGCTGCACCCATCAGCATCGCCACATGGCCATCGTGGCCGCAGGCATGCATAACAAATGTTTGCTGGCCGTTGTATTCTGCTTTTGCTTTTGATGCGTAAGGCAAATCATTTTTTTCCTCTACAGGCAATGCATCCATATCGGCCCTTAGCGCCACTACCGGCCCGGGTTGCCCGCCTTTTAAAATGCCTACCACGCCCGTAACGCCTACTTTCGTTTTCACCTCAATGCCAAGCGACTCAAGATGTTTTGCCACCAATGCCGCAGTACGGAATTCCCTGTTGCCCAGTTCTGGGTTTTGATGTATGTCTTGCCTCCAGGCAATTACTTTTTGTTCTATTTTATCTGCAGCATTGCTGATGGCAGTTGTGTGGCTGGCGGTTTGTGCTGTTGCTATGCTGGAGAAGATAATTGCAAAGCAGGTTGCAGTAAGTTGGTAATTTTTCATGCCTAAATATAATGGTAATGTTTTGTGTTGCGGCATGTTATTTAAAAACATTTCAGGCAGGATTTATGGCATGGCATTTTATATTTGCATTGTTTAAGCAAAAGCAAATTTTACAGCATGAGCCGTATCGCTTCTATGAGTATTTCCAGGCCGGGGGGAAAAATACATTTGAGCTGTTGCTTATTTTTCTTTTTAATCACGAGTATATCTTATGCACAAAAAAACGCAAACCCTTTTTTGCCTTCATACAAAGCAATATTTACAGAAGCACCGGGGCGGATACCTACTGCACAACCACCTGATGCGCCTGTTGCAGGCAATGGCGATATAGGTGCTGTATTGGGTGGCACGCCTGATAAACTCTGCATCTATCTTGGCAAAAATGACTTTTGGAAATCTAAAGAAGGCTACCCCGAAGGGGGGCTCTGCCTTCCGGGCGGCATCAATATCTTCATTCCGGAATTAGAAGGCGCATCTTATTATGCGGAACAAGTGCTGGCAAACGGCAATATCAATGCAACATTTCAAAAAGGCAATCTCGTTTTTTTATTGAAGGTTTTTGTGCCTGCCACAAGCAATATGCTCGTTGCAGAAATGTCAGCAACAGGCGGCTCCTGTACAGTTAATATGAATGTATGGGCAAAGCAAGGTTTTGAATCAAGGGCTGACTCCGGGCAAAAAGGGAATGTATTGTATGCACAAAGGCATTTTGATTCTGCCGGGCTTGATTGGCCATCGCATGTGGCGATTGCAGCAACGGTTATCGGCGCTAAAGGAAAGAGCTTTATTTTAAAACCTTCAGCAAAAGTTATATTGGCCGCAGGCATTTGCACCAACCACGAAAAGAATAGTTACCTGAACACTGCCATTTCAAGGGCAAAAAATGCCACCACAGCTTCTATTCAATCATTAAAGCAAAAAAACGGCAGGTGGTGGCAACAGTTTTGGGCCAAGTCCCAAATAAGCATTGGCGACACGATGCTGGAAAAATATTATTACGGCTCACAATACCTGTTAGCCTGCTGCAGCCGGAACAGGAAATTCCCGCCGGGGCTTTGTGGCAACGCAATTACCGATGATGCAAAAAGGGCATGGCAGGGCGATTACCACACTAACTACAACTACGAGGCTGCATGGTGGGGCTGTTATTCATCCAACCATATAGAATTGACAGAAGGGTATGAAGCGCCCATTTTTGATTATATGCCCAAAGCAAAAAGCAACGCAAAAGAAATTTTAAAATGCAATGGCGTGTATTACCCTGTGGGTATTGGGCCAAAGGGTTTTGCATCTTCAAAATACCCATTAACAGAAGAAAAGATGAAAGCTCACTATGGCATCAGCGATGTGGGGCTTGAAGGAGGGGAGATGTTTGCGGGGCAAAAAAGCAATGCTGTTTTTTTAACTGCTAATATGCTGCTGCGTTTTTATCACACCTATGACAAAAACTATGCTGCCAAAATCTACCCTTATCTAACTGCTGTAGCAGATTTTTGGGATAGTTATTTAAAATATGAGAATGGCCATTACAACAGTTATAATGATAATTTTTGGGAAGTAGGCCCGTGGGCCAAGGGTTGGCGTGGGGACTTGCAAACAGGCGACACCAACAATACAGCTACGCTTGGCCTGCTTAAAATGTTTTATAAAGGCATTATTGATGTAAGCATTTTTTTAAACAAGGATAAGGAAAAGGCTGCAAAGTGGAAATTGATACAGGAGCATTTATACCCATTGCCTGTGTTAAAATACAATGATGTAACGAGGTTGATAGCAACACAACGGAGCAAAAGCTCCGGCAATATGAAACGCACTGTGCCGGGCTTTGGCAGGCTGATGGGGTACACATGGGTGTTCCCTTCGGGCATTGCAGGCGTAAAAACAGATTCTGCATTTGCATCCATATTGAGAAAAGAAGTTGGGCGCTGGGACACAGAGCCCGGCGGCGACCCCGGCTGGAAAAACATGGGCAATGGCTTCGAGGCATATTACACCATTGCCGCAAGGGTTGGCTACAACCCGGCAACCATTATAAAAGAACTAAAAGAACGCATACCAAAAACGGCCTTGCCTAATTTATGGGTTTTGCAAAAAGGCGGCTTTACCGAAACACTCAGCGGCATCCCATCCTGCATAAATGAAATGCTGCTGCAGGGTTATGAAGGCATGATAAGAGTTTTCCCAGCTTGGGAAGGCGATGCTTCATTTAATAAATTGAGAACTTACGGCGCATTCCTGGTATCATCACAAAAGAAAGAAGGCGCAGTGCAGTATATAAAAATC
>CAYRRL010000143.1:0-7397 GCA_964426665.1 uncultured Ferruginibacter sp.
GCTGTTTGTTTTCATATTCATACCCAGCCATTATCATCCTTGCCACCCAAAAGAAAATAATATCCTGCCCTGTTACCAATGTTGTGGAAGGGTAGTAGTACGCAGCTTCTTTATTGCCGGGGTTGCTGATGCCTTTAAAAACTTCCATCGGCCACAGCCATGAGGAGAACCAGGTGTCCAGTACATCTTCATCCTGTTTTAATTGAGCATTGGGTATCGAATATTGAATATTGAATATTTCCTTTGCTTCAGCTTCTGTTGCCGCAACTACAAACCTCCCCTCCTCATCGTACCATGCTGGTATGCGCTGCCCCCACCATAGTTGCCGGCTTATGCACCAGTCTTTAATATTTTCCAGCCAGTGCTTATATGTGTTTTTTGTTTTGGCCGGATGGAAAATAATTTCATCATCCATAACCGATTGAAGCACCTGTGGGTTTTTGCCAAGGAATTGCTTCATGTCAATAAACCACTGCATTGATAATTTATTTTCAATCACAGCGCCGGTTCTTTCGCTTGTGCCTACCTGCCCTTTGTAGTCTTCTGTTTTTTCTAACTGCCCCAATGCAGCAATATCTTCAGCAATCTTTTTCCGCAGTGCAAAGCGGTCTATGCCAACATAGCCTTTCACTTGCTCATTCGGATTGTCTTCCATTAATTCATCAATAGAAAATTTGCCGGCAGCATCCAATGTGTCAATCGCTTTCAAAAGGTGTTTTGCGCCAAGCATATTATCATTCTTGTCATGCGCTGGCGTTATCTTTAATGCACCTGTTCCAAAATCCGCCGTTACATATTCATCAGCAATCACAGGTATGCGCCTGTTGATGATTGGCACAATCACTTCCTTGCCAACAAAATTTTTATAACGCTCATCATTCGGGTTTACACAAATAGCCACATCGCCCAAAATAGTTTCGGGCCTTGTAGTAGCCACCGTTATGCCCCCGGCCCCTGAAGCTGAGCCAGCGCCTGCAAATCGGTAAGTTATATAGTATAGCTTAGAGTCAACCTCTTTAAAAATCACTTCCTCGTCGCTTAATGCAGTAAGGCTCACCGGGTCCCAGTTCACCATGCGCTTGCCACGGTAAATCAGGCCCTTTTTATATAAATCAGTAAACACTTTTATTACGCTCTTGTAATAATCGTCATCCATCGTAAAGGAAGTGCGGTTCCAGTCGAGGCTGCAGCCCAGTTTTTTTAGTTGCTGCAAAATGATACCGCCGTATTTTTCTTTCCATTCCCATGCATACGCCAAAAACTCATCCCTTGTAAGCGACGATTTTGCAATGCCCCTTTCCCTCAGCATTGCCACCACTTTTGCTTCGGTGGCAATACTTGCATGGTCGGTGCCCGGCACCCAGCAGGCATTTTTGCCCTGCATCCTTGCCCTGCGTATCAAAATATCCTGTATAGTATTATTAAGGCAATGCCCCATGTGCAGCACGCCCGTTACATTTGGCGGCGGAATCACAATTGTATAAGGCTCCCTTTCATCAGGCACGCTGTTGAAGTAGCCTTTGCCCAGGCAGTGCTGGTACCATTTGCTGTCTGTTTCGTTCGGAAGGTAATTTTTGCTCAGTTCCATTGCTTTCTTTATGTAGCCGGCGGTAGTGGCTAAGTGGCGGCATCGTTGTGTCACTCACTTGTACAGCATACCATCAGGCATCTTTTTTTTAACAGGCTGCAAATGTACTATTTGAAGCGGCAACTTTTGGCATTAAAGGCAACGGTTTTAAAAGCCAACGCTATTCCGAACACAGTAAGTAATCTGCCTGCTTTCCAAAAAATCTCTTAGCCGCAGCAGCACTTCCCCCGCAGGGATAACAGGTGCAGATAGCGAAAATATGTTTACTGGTGGCATTGGAGAGTTCAGGAATAGGGCTAAACACGTTTCGTATGGCATGGCAAAGTTCAGGCCATGGGCAAAACACATTTCATTTTTTATCGGTTTGTTTAAAAGTGGTTTTACTCCCCGTGGATTATAATTGAATAAAATATTTATTTTGAAAAAAGCATAAACAAAAACCCCTTCGGTTAATAAAGGGGTTTTATTATTTGTGGATGAAGTTTATTTATTCCTGCACCAGCATATTTCCTACCACCCTGAATTTTTTGCCAGCCATAATTGTAAGCTTGGCTCCGGGTGTAATTAACTGCGGAACATTCAGTATGCTTTCTGTGCTGCCTGCAGGTGCTACAACAATTTCTGAGCAGGAAAGCAATTTAGCCGGAGGCATTTTGCCGTTGAGCCAGTTGGCGGGATTATTCCAGTTGCCGGTGCCTGTGAAAGTGTACACCGGCAATGCAATGTCAATACCAAATTTATTGCTCAGCACATTTTGCGAAATGCTGCAGATGCTGCCTGTAACCATCCGGCAACGTATAGTATCGTTTTGGGCTAACCCTGTAACGGTATAAGTTGTGCCTGTAGCGCCGTTAATATCCACATTGTTTTTCATCCACTGGTAAGATGGGCCTGTGCCGGTATTGTTTGGTGTGGCTTCAAATGAAACCGTATTGCCCTGGCACTGTGGGTTGTCGCCTTCTGTCATGCTTATAGCAACAGACGGTGAAGAAGAAGAGTTAGCAGATATTGTTATGGGGTTTGATACTAGTTTTCTCACTTCGTTCATTCCAAAAAGCATGTTGGGCCTTCCAGTGCTTGTAGCGGTAGCCGTGGCTCTTGTACAGGCATCTAAACCCGGTGCATTGTCTTGCCTGAAATATGCTGTTGATGTAAACGGCGCATAGGTCATATAGTTTTGGTAACTGGCGTTTCCGTATTGGCCAGTTGCAAAGCAGATGTCTATAATAATATTAGAAGCGCCGTTCCAGTAAAATGGCTGGTTGAAAAAATGGGTATTCAATGAATTGGTAGTTGGCGCATAGTCTACAGGGCCGTATACAGTTGTAAATGCCGGTGTTTCAAAAAGCGTAGTCATCTGGTTAACAGCAGTGGAAGCTATTTTGATAGTGTAGCCTGTTAATATGGCCGGGTCGCCCACAACAGCGCCAATGCTAAAGCCAAGCGATGAAATATTGCCTGCCGTAATGCCCAATGCCGTTAGTTCCGATGCTTTTATTAAATACTGGTACCTGCCATTGCCATAATAGGTAGGGTAGGCAGCGCCAATAGTTCCCTGTGCTGCATTCATTGTAGTGCCGTTGCCAAAAGTATATTTAGCAGGGCAAACTTCCAGCAATGAAACCTCACAGGTTACATGCTGGCCATTGGTTAGCGATGCTGTGGAAAAAGTATCGCTGTTGGTTCCAACATTCCCGCCATCAACCTTCCATTGATAAGCAATATTGGCAGCATTGGCAACTGTGGCCCTGAAACCAATTGTATCGCCGGTGCATAGCGGGTTTGTGCCTTTTATTATTTCTGTTGCCAGTGTTGGCGTGCCGCCCTGTGGCGTAATGTTGATTGTAATTTCATTGGATGTGTCCTTTACATTACTAAGGCATGAGATGCTTGATGTTAATACACAACTTACTGTTTGCCCGTTTGTGAAAGACATACTGGTGTAAAAAGGGCTGTTAGTGCCTACATTCACGCCGTCAATTTTCCATTGGTAAGTTGGGGCACTGCCGGTATTGGTTCCTGTGGCAGTAAATGTTATAGGGGATGCAGAACAGGAAGGGTTGCTGCCTGATGTAATACTAATGCCTATCTCAGCCTTGCCGCCTGAAGGGATTATATTTACGGTAAAGGGTTGCGAATTAATGGCAACGGTATCGCATTTATATGAAACGGTATATGTGCCTGCATTCCTTACTACGATAGAACGTGTTGTTTCGCCTGTTGACCATAGATAATTCAACTGTTCATTTGAGGTCAGTGTAATGCTGTCCCCGGCACATATTTCGCCGCTTGCCCTGCTGGCAGTAATTGTTGGTGCAGGGTTTTGTTGTGTCAATCTTATAGGCACCACTGCCACATTATTTGTTTCATCGCTTTCTAAAAATATATTGTTGGGGTCGGTGATAGACACAATATAATAATCGCCATTGCATACGCCATCCAGCAAAATCGGCTCATTCAAACCCCGGCTGTATATATCATATTTGCCCGGGTAGATGCCCTGGTTGAGGCCGCAACCACTGTTAAACCCAACTCCATAATTAGGGAAGCTGGTAAGTGCGTTGCCTTGATTATCCAGGCAAATGCCCGGCCTGTTGGGGCAGCTTGCAAGATTGATAAGGCAATAACTTTGTTTAACGCTTGTGCCAATAATAGGCCAGTTGCGTGGGTCTGGGTCGGCAGTTGCCTTACGCAAAGTAAAGTCGGCCCAATGGTCCACATGCAGGTGCCCATGCTCGGGGTGGTATGTCATATGCCCGGCATCCCTGTCAATAAAACCAAGTGTGTCTGTGCCGGGAATCTTCCTGTAAATACGCTGCCTTATAACATGTGTAAGGTTTTGGCCTGCAGGGCATGGCACATTGCATGGTTGTTGCACGCCGTTACAAAAACAGGAGTCGATGCCAAATATTTCCAATGGCCCGTAGCCAATGTTGGGGGTAGAGTTTCCTACCTCAATTCTTCCGGGCATTTCAACCATGCTTGTTTGTATTTCCAATGCAGAGGCAGTCATGTCTGGCAGCAGTTCGCAGCCAGAAGCGCCACCGGGGCATACAACCCCTGCCATAATGAATGGCCCCTGAGGGCCAAGGTTGTTGCCACCCAGGCCATTGCCCTGCGGCGGGTTGTTGCTAAAAGCAATGCTTGCAAAACGCAAAGAACCTGTATCAGGGCTATTGTCAAATGTTACAAGCAGCCAATCGCTGTTGAAGTTGCTTAAATTGCCTGTTGGCAAAAATGTGCCTGAGTAAGGCGGTGTGCCAGCTTGCCAGGGCACGCCATCCATTGCCACACAGGTGCCTATAAAATTTTCGCCTGCAGAACCCTGGCCTTCCACTAATATGATTGAGTTGCCATTTGGCGCTACAAGAATCAGGTTAAGCTGTGTTTTATCAGAATGCCTTATTTCAAAACAAACTTTAGAAATGCCGAAATTCTGGTCAATGCTGTTGGGCAAGCCTGATACCGGAATATGCAGGGTATCCATCACATTTGATACAATCGGCGAATAGCCACTCCAACTAAAAGTTTGTGCTTTGGACAAGAAACAGCTTAGCAATAATGCTGCGGTAAAAATTTTCTTCATGAAAAGCGGACGGTTTTGGTTTCATTTAGCAATAAGGGAAATGGCAGCCTGCAAAGTGTAACGGATTGGTAAAGCGTATAAAGTAAAGGATTTTTTTTTACATACACTTCAGGTATTTGCAATAAAAGACTGGTTAAGAAGGCGCAGCGTTGCCTGAATTTCAAAATATACATGCAGGCATTGAATTTAATTCAACACTTCGTATAAAATGGTTTCGCCGCTTTTATTTTTAAGGTTGGCAGGGCCAATTTTTTTGCAATTGAAAGATTGCTTTATTTTTTCGTGACAGCTTTCAGTTATCACAACCTGGCTTACCCCCGCAGCGCTCTGGAGGCGCTGTGCGGTATTCACCGTGTCGCCAATAACGGTATAGTCAAGCCGCTTAAGCGTGGCAGAACCAATATTGCCACTAATCATTTCGCCGCTGTTGATGCCGATAGATACTTTTGGCGAAAAGCCATGGGCCGCCGGCAGCGCATCAATTTTGTTGCGGATGGCAAGGCAGGCATCAATGGCACGGTCAAGGTGGTAATCGTCTTTAAACACAGCCATTACACAATCTCCTATAAATTTATCAATGATGCCTTTTTGTGCAATTACTTCTTTTGCTATCACGTCAAAATAATCGTTCAGCATTTTCACCACCGTATCGGGGCTTTCTTTTTCGCTGATGGCTGTAAAGCTGCAAATATCTATAAAGGCTACGGTGGCTTCAATGGTTTCATTTTCGAGCAACGAATTTTCGTACTCACGGGTGCCCATAAAGTGCAGCACATTTTCGTCTACATACATCCTCAAAATATTGTTTTCTTTTATGGCCTGCAGGGTTTGTTTTAATTGAGCTACATGCTTAATGGTTTTTTGCACTGTTACGTCAAGGTCTTCAAAATTTACCGGCTTGGTTACAAAGTCAAAAGCGCCACGGTTCATGGCAGTGCGTATATTGTCCATATCGCCGTAGGCTGATACAATAACGGTTTTGGTAAGCGGGGCTGTTTCGTTGAGTTTGGCAAGCAATGTAAGCCCGTCCATTTCAGGCATGTTGATGTCGCTCAGCACTATGTCAATATCGGGGTGCTCATGTATTTTTTCCAATGCCTCCCTGCCATTTATGGCAAACACAAATTCGTACTGCTGCTCCCGTATTTTTTGCCTGAATTTTTGGCGGATGAGTGTTTCCAAATCCGCTTCGTCATCAGCCACTAAAATCTTTGTCATGCTGTAATTGTTTTCAGTTTTTCCTTGAGTACTGTAAAGTCAACGGGCTTGGTTAAAAAATCATCAGCGCCCAGTTTCATTGCCTGCTGGTAATTTTCATTGTCGCCATAAGCAGTTATCATCATTACTACCGGTGGCGGCGTTTCATATTTTTGCTTGATATGCTGCAACAGTTGCAGGCCGCTCATGCCGGGCATGTTGATGTCGCTTAATATCAACACGGCTTCGTGGTCATGCGTTTTCATGTACTCCAGTGCTTCTTCGCCGCTGTTGGCAAAGGCAAACAGTATTTCGCCATTCTTTATTTCTTTGCGGAAGCGCTGCTCAAATAGTGTTTTTACATCCGTTTCGTCATCAACTACTAAGATTTTCATTCGTTTTATTTAAGATGGTAAAGTAATGATAAAAGTTGTCCCTGCGCCTTCTTTTGTTTCCACTTTTAATTCACCGCCGTGTGCTTTGATGATGTCATAACTTAACGATAAGCCCAGCCCTGTGCCTTGCCCGGTTGGTTTAGTTGTGTAAAATGGTTGAAAAATTTTATCTATAGCGCCCTGCGGGATACCGGTGCCATTGTCTTTAACAGCAATTACATTGTCAGCCCCGGTTTTCTTTGTACTCACAGAAACAGTTGGCTCAAAACTTTCAGCCATGTTTTTCTTCTTTTCATTCACTGCATAAAAAGCATTGTTGATTAAATTCAGGATTACCCTGCCTATTTCCTGCGGCACTATGTTTATTTTGCCTATGCTGTTATCAAAATCTGTTTCAAATTTTGCAATAAATGATTTGTTTTTTGCCCTTAAGCCATGGTAGGAGAGGCGCAGGTATTCATCGCACAAAGCGTTTATGTCAGTAAGCTCTTTTTGCCCGGTGCTGCTTCTTGAATGTGCCAGCATGCCTTTTACAATCTCGCCGGCCCGCTTGCCGTGGTGTGTTATCTTTTCTAAATTTTGTTTTACATCGCTGGCAATTTCTCTGGCGATATCATAATTGCCTTTGTTT
>CAYRRL010000144.1:0-7338 GCA_964426665.1 uncultured Ferruginibacter sp.
CAGGGTTAATTTGTAAGTTCAAAAAATTTGGATTCAAGGCTTTTCTTTTTTAATTGCAGGCTGGTAAGCACTACGCCGTTTTCAAAAAAGTGCCGGTTAATATTTTCGAGGCTGGCAGCTCCAACAGGAAAATACATTTTAAAAACATTGTCAGCCAGCACTGTACTGTTATAACCCTTTATGCCTGCAGCAACAGCCTGCAGTTTATTAATATCAGCAGCGCTTACTTCCACAATGTCTTCATTGGCTAATATTTCATCTACTTTGCCTGCGGCAATCAGTTCGCCTCTTTTCAAAATAGCCACATGTGTGCAAACTTTCTCCACCTCGTCAAGCATGTGGCTTGCCATAATGATTGTCTTGCCTTCCTGCCTTAACTTTTTTATCAGCTCCCTTGTTTCGGCAATGCCCACAGGGTCGAGCCCGTTAGTGGGTTCGTCAAGTATCAATACATCAGGGTTGCCTAATAAACAGGAAGCAATGGCCAGCCTTTGTTTCATGCCCAGCGAATAAGTACTGAAACGGGTGTCTTTTCTTTGTGTTAGGCCAACTATCTCAATCACCCTGTCAATATCATCATGCCCACGCTGCTTAATGGCCGCAGATATTTTTAAATTCCTTACTGCTGACAGGTAATGGTAAAAATTAGGCGTTTCCAGGAAAGTGCCAATCTGCCTGCGGTGGCTTTCGTTTGGTTCCTGGCCAAATAATTTGTACGAGCCTGCAGTTGGTTTTAAAATATCGGTTATAAGGCCAAGCAATGTTGTTTTGCCGCTGCCGTTGGGGCCTAATATGCCAAACACAGCACCTTGCGGCACAGAGAAGCTAATGCCTTTTAATGCCTGTATCTTGCCGTAATTTTTGCGAAGGTTTTCTACCGATAAAACTGCCATAGATTGTTTTAAAAGAAAATTTGAAAACGAAAGATAGAGGATTTTGATGCAAGTGTATTTCAAAAATTTTATAAGCGGTTCTCTTAATAATACGCTTCATGCCATAAAGATGAAAAACCGCCTGCCATAGCAAAACCATTTTTATCAAACCTAAGCTTGTGCAGTTTTAAATTATTAATATCCTGTTGCTGCACTTTTCTGTGTATTGGATTTATAGTGCCACCATTAAAATTATCGCCTGCAACGGCGTTGTGGTTGTATTGGTAAATATTATCCACCATTGTGCCACGTGGGTACATAATGCCCGGCACACCGCTGCCCCGTATATCTGTATGCGGCGGGTGCGGCAGGCCAAGCGTATGCCCGTATTCATGTGCAGCAGTGGTTGAATCCTGCAACAAATTGCTTAATAAAAAATAACCTGTGTTGCAGCCAAGCCCGTCCACGAACGAAACTTCCACTGGCGATACTTCTTCTATCCTGAAATAATTGTATTGGGGGTTGGTGTTTTCAAAAACATCCTGCGGCGTTAACTCTTTTGCATAAAAACCTTTTATATCAAATGCTACACTGTACTTGTTGTGTTTGATGATGGCAAATGCTGCTGCTTCGTTCCAGTGTTGCTCAATATCGCTGGCTATTTGCTTGCTCAGCTCTTCATTGGCTGCATAGCCGTAAAAGAAAAAAATGGAACGGATGAGAAGAAGGTGTTGGTGTGGTATGAGTTCGGCCTGGCCCATTACATGAATTACTTTTTTATTTGGCAAAACTAATCTGCTTCTCTTCTTATCCCAATAATTTTATACATTACAATTCCAAATAATCATTTATGAAAAAGCTTCTCGTCGTTCCATTGCTTGCCGCATCCATTTTTTCCTGCAACACCAAAACAGAAAACAATACCAGCAGCACCAATATATCTTTTGCTGCTTTTGAAGAGAGGTTCCTGGATGCTTACTGGAAACAATACCCTGCTGCTTCCATCAATATTGGCTATGGGAAATATTATGAGCATTTGGCAGTGCCCGGCAGTACAGCCGTGGCTGCAAACATTGCATTCTCAAAACAATGGACAGATTCATTGGAGAAAATGGATTACAAAAAATTAAGCGACAATGATAAAATCAGTTTCAATATTATAAAGCACCAACTGGCCAGCGACAACTGGTACCTGTCTGTTTTTAAAGAATACGAATGGAACCCTGCTGTGTACAATATCAGCGGCGAATGTTATTACATCATCACACAACCCTACGCACCGCTGGATGAAAGATTGAAAACTCTTTCCATGCGCCTGCAAAATGCAGATGCCTATTACAAGGCTGCGTTTACCATGCTGCATAACCCAACAAAAGAGCATACCGAAATGGCGGCTTCACAAAATGAAGGCGGCTTAACGGTATTTGGAAAAGCCCTTACTGATTCTATTAATAAATCTCGCCTAACTGATGCTGAAAAAAATGCATTAAAAGCTAATGTAGCAAAAACAGTTGTTGCCATCAAAGGCTATGTTGCATCATTGAAAAACATTGCAGCCGATAAAAATTATCCGTTCCGCAATTTCAGGATTGGCAAAAAACTGTTTGAAGAAAAATTTGGGTACGACCTTGCCACCGATTTTACGCCGCAGGAAATTTATGACAGGGCAGTTAAGGACAAAAAAATGTACTATGAACACATGTATCATTTGGCTGACAGCCTGTGGCCGAAGTATTTTGCCAGCCAGCCCAGGCCAAAAGACACGATTGCCATCATTCAAAGCGTAGTTGGTAAAATATCATTGCAGCACCCGGCTCCTGAACATTTTTTTGATTCATTGGTAAGCCATGTGTACCAACTGAAAAAATTTGTAGTGGAGAAAAATTTATTTGACTTTGATACTACCTATCCAATCATCGTAAGGCTGATGCCCGAATATGCAAGGGGCTTTGCTGCAGCCAGCGCTGAGTTTACGCCACCATACCAAAAGCAAGGCGCCACTTATTATAACATTGATGACATAGCAGCTTATCCTGCTGCTAAACGTGATGGCGCTTTGCAGGAAGAAAACAATTGGGCCGCACAAATACTTTCCATACATGAAGCTGTGCCTGGCCATTGCATGCAGGGCATTTACAACAATAAAAAATCGCCTGATGTGCTGCGTTCTGTTTTTCAAAATGGCACGATGATAGAAGGCTGGGCTGTTTATACAGAACAGATGATGGTTGAAAATGGCTGGGATAATTTTTCTGGAGAAATACAAATGATGCAGGACAAATGGAAACTGAGGGAACTGGCGAATGTGATACTGGATTATGACATTCAATGTTTGAACAAACCGAAAGAAGATATTGTGAACCTGTTGACAAAAGAATGTTTCCAAACAATGGCGCAGGCAGAAGAAAAATACCACCGTGCCACTGTATCACAGGTTCAGTTATGCTCTTATTACTCGGGTTATCTTTCTATCATGTCTTTAAGGGATGAATACAAAAAGAAAATGGGCAGCCAGTACAGCCTGAAAGATTTTCATGAAAAGTTTTTAAGCTTTGGCAGCTCGCCGGTTAAATATATCCGGGAAAGAATGCTGCAATAGCAAAAGCAATTAGCGAAGCAATAATTCGCAAGGCTTAATGCCTGTGTGCTTTTTAAATGCAGTGCTGAAGTGGGAGATAGATGAATAGCCAAGCAGGGAAGAAACTTCTGTTACGCTAAGCCCTTTATCGTACAATAAATATTTGGCGTGCTCCATCCTTTGCCCTTGATAGAAATCAAATATGGTTGTTCCGAACAATTCTTTAAAACCTTTTTTCAGGTAACATTCGTTGATGGCAACTTTGCGGCTCAGTTCTTTAATGGTAAGCGGCTCGCCGATATGCTGCAACAAAACTTCCCTTGCCTTTACAATTTTTTCCCTGTCTTGCTCATTGGCCAAAAACTTGCAGGCAAATATTTCTTCCTCTTTTTCACCCATCATGCAATCCATGCTGTACAGGAGCAGTATTTGTGTTTGGGCGTTGATAAAAATATTTTCTAAAGTATCTGTATAGTTGTGGTTGAGCAACGCTTCAATAGCCATCCTTGTTTTGCCACAAAGCGGAAGGGTCTTTGAAAAAGATGTTGTATGTGAAAAAGCAAGCACTTCATCCGTTACAGTGCGGTTCTTTTTGCTTTTTATAAATTGGGTAAGGTAAGCCGGCTTGAAAGTAAAACTCAATACATCCACACTATCCACTTTTTCAATGCAGGTTTTGGAAGCACTGAATTTGCAAAAATCACATTCAGTTTGCTTTTGGCGGCAATACACATTGCCACTTACGCAAAAACGTAATTCAAGATAATTGGCAGCCGGGTTGTTTTTCTCGTAATGATAAACCAACATGCCTGTATCATCCATATTCCAGTTAGTCTTCTTGTATCGCCTGATAGCATAATTCACCGAACCGGGAACAGTACGGTCAATATCCTGCAATACCTCCAGTTCGTTAAAAACCAGGTCCTGTTTTTGAATAAGCCCTAATATGCCTGCTGTTTGATACATTGATAAATTTCGATGCAAATATACGCCACGAAAAATAAAAAACCGTATCAGTTTGTGCCAAGCCGGAACTTTTACCTTTTTATGACGGTAGGCACCCCCGGTTAGTTATCCAACTGTTTCCATTGGCTGCCATTCCATCCATAAAAATGAGCCTCGTAAAAAACAATAGTGCCGGTTCCGCCCGCAGGGGCAGGTGCAGCCGCATTATTTGTAATGCCGGAATAACTGCCATTGCTCAACTTAACTGCCCCGTTTACATGCAATTTTTCGGAAGGCGTGGCAACTCCAATGCCCACATTAACTGCATCAGCCCCAGTGCCCCCAATTACAAAACAATTACTGCCAGATACCTTTGCATTGTAGCCAATAGCCGTTGCATTTGCAAGGTTGCTGGCTGTTGCCTCGGCAAAAGCGCCAATAAATGTGTTGTAACTGCCGGTAGTATTGGTTACCCCTGCATTAAAACCTGCAGCCGTGTTGTAATCCCCGTTGCTGTATATAAGTGAAGAGAGCCCGATAGCAGTATTGCTCCGCCCTGTTGTATTGCTTTTTAAAGAGCTGCCCCCAACCGCAGTATTGTAGCTGCCTCTTACATTATTTAATAAAGACCAATCACCCACAGCAGTATTAATGGAACCTGAATCGTTTGCAAAAAGCGCCTGCCCTCCTACCGCAACATTGTCAATGCCCACAGAATTGTTGTAAAGCGACAGCCTGCCTACTGCCACATTTGCCAGGCCGGTTGTATTTTTAAAAAGCGCCCTGTTGCCAATAGCCGTATTGTCGCTGCCGGAGACATTGCTTGAAAGTGCACTGTCTCCCACCACCACATTTGAGGCGATGTTCCCTAACCCCCTGCCTACAGCCAGCCCGTTTATCCTTGCATCGCCGCCTGCCACCTCTAATAATGCTGTTGGCGACAAAGTGCCGATACCTACATTTTGGGCTTTAAGGTTGCTAAAGGGGCAAATAAAGAGCAGCCAACAGGCCGCCACTTTCAGGTAGTTATTTACTGTCATAAAAAGCGCTTTTAATAATCCTTAAAAATAAATAAAACACTGTGGAAATCTTTGGAAAAAAACATTGTTTTTGTGTCTTTTAAAAGTGCTGAAGCCCCTTTAATTTTCTTACATTTGCAGATAGCATTTTTATAAAATTTTAAAGAGTATTTCCCCGCATTTTATGAGTACAGAAATTGAAGAAGTTGTGGCCCCTGCAACCAATGGTTATGGTGCCGACAGTATCCAGGTTTTAGAAGGTTTAGAGGCTGTTCGCAAGCGCCCTGCCATGTATATTGGCGATGTAGGCGTTAAGGGTTTGCACCATTTGGTTTATGAAGTGGTTGACAACTCCATTGATGAGGCATTGGCTGGTTATTGCAAGAATATTACCGTTACTATCCATGAAGATAACTCTATCAGCGTGCAGGACGACGGCCGTGGCATCCCAACAGGGATCAACACAAAAGAAAAAAAATCTGCACTGGAAATTGTAATGACGGTATTGCATGCCGGCGGCAAGTTTGACAAAGACACTTACAAAGTATCAGGAGGTTTGCATGGCGTGGGCGTAAGCTGTGTAAACGCATTAAGCACCACATTGCATGTTACTGTAAACAGGGAAGGAAAAGTTTTTGAACAGGAATATAAAACTGGCATCCCCCAATACGAAGTAAGGGAAATTGGCAAAAGCAATACCACTGGCACACTTGTTCATTTTTGGCCCGACCTCAGCATTTTTACTTCTGGCGTTTATAATAAAGATATTTTAGAAGGCCGTTTAAGGGAATTGGCTTATCTCAACAGGAAAATTTCCATCACCTTAAATGATTTAAGGGAAAAGGACGATGATGGCAATACCTACACCAAAAAATTTTACAGCGAAGGCGGCATTACCGAGTTTGTCCAAATGCTTGACAAAAACGGCAACCGCATGCCATTGCTGCCAAATGTAATTTATTGCGATGGGCACGATGCAACATCCAACGTTGTTGTGGAAGTAGCTATGATGTACAACGCCAGCTACCAGGAACACATTTTTAGTTATGTAAATAACATCAATACCATTGAGGGCGGCACGCATGTAGCAGGTTTCAGGCGTTCTATAACAAGGGTATTTAAAACCTATGGCGAAAAGGAAGGCATGTTTGAAAAAGCCAAAGTGGAAATTGAAGGCGATGATTTCAGGGAAGGGCTTAGCGCTATCATTTCTGTGAAAGTGCCGGAGCCGCAATTTGAAGGACAAACAAAAACAAAATTGGGCAACAGCGAGGTAATGGGTGTGGTTGATACCACATTGAGCCGTGTATTGAATGCATATTTAGAAGAAAACCCAAAAGAAGCCAAAACAGTAATCCAAAAAGTAATATTGGCCGCACAGGCAAGGGCTGCTGCAAGAAAAGCCCGTGAAATGGTGCAACGCAAAAGCGTATTGACTGGCGGCGGCCTGCCCGGCAAGCTTGCTGACTGCAGCGACAAAGACCCGGGCAAATGCGAATTATTCCTTGTGGAAGGCGACTCGGCTGGTGGAACTGCTAAACAAGGGCGTGACAGAAGTTTTCAGGCGATACTTCCGTTGCGTGGTAAAATCCTGAACGTGGAAAAAGCAATGGAGCATAAAATTTACGACAATGAGGAGATAAGGAATATGTTCACAGCATTGGGCGTAAAGATTGGAACGCCCGAAGACCCAAAGGCATTGGACATAACAAAACTGCGTTACCACAACCTCATCATCATGACCGATGCTGATGTGGACGGCAGCCACATTGCCACGCTGATACTCACTTTTGTTTTCAGGTATATGAAAGAATTGGTGGAACAAGGATATGTTTATATCGCACAACCACCTTTGTATTTAGTAAAGAAGGGGAAAGAGCAGGAGTATGCCTGGCTTGAAGACGAAAGAAAAGCATTGGTGGCA
>CAYRRL010000145.1:0-6225 GCA_964426665.1 uncultured Ferruginibacter sp.
TAACCCCCAAAGAAAACATCTTGTTTACCAAGCACAAGCTATATCCATGGGGCTGATGTATAAACGATGCTTGCTGCCTATTATTTTGTTCCCACTTTAATTTATTTCAGAAATGTATTTGTAGCCATTGCTTTACTGTTCCAAACTGCCTTATGGCCTGCTGGCACCAGTGCCCAATAAAAAGGGGCAGGGTTCAATTCATAAGCCGGGTTCTTTTGGCTTGGCCGCAAAAAAGGCTTTGGGCATTTTACTGCCGCACCTTGTAAAACCCGGTTCAAAAAAATTTTCATTTTGGTTTGTATTTAGGTACGTTCAAATACTTTTAAACCCAACAACCCTTTACTAAAACTAAAAAGCCGTTTAAGATGGAGATCCAGGCCAAATTAAACGGCTCTTTTTACACTGAAAAAACCCGTATAATGATTTTAATTGATAGCTTTTGTTTCTTATTCTGCTGTTCCTTTTGATATTAATTTATCCCATACTGTGCCAAATTGATAACGAAATGGTTTTCAATTCAATAAATATCTTTTCATTGCTTATTCCTTCCATTTTTTGGAAGATATTGCTCTAAAGGGGAAAACATGACGGGGCAAAGGATATTAAATGATCACCCGGTATGTTTAGGTGCATAATGGGAAGCTCATAAAAAATTCATAAACTGACTTTTTTACAAAAAAAAACTGCAGAGGCCTTTTAAACAAAAATGAAACTCAAGTACTGGCAAAGCAACAATGAGCTTTTAGTAATTAAAGCCCCTGGACAAATAAATAAAAAAACAAAAGTTTTAATTTTAATAAAATAAAATAACAATTAAAAGAAATAATTATTTAAAAACCATAGAATTAAATAATTATTTAATTCTAAAAATCATCATAGATAAATCGCTCAAAAAAAAGAGAATTAATACAAAAAAAGCCAATAAAATACTTTTTAAAAAATAAATATAAATGTTATTATAAATTTAAAATCATTTGTTTATAAAAATAAAACTATTGCTAAATTAGGTAGCTGAAGCCTTTTTTGCCACAAAAGCCGGCTACTAAAGAAGTTGGCTAATTTTATTGAATGGGTTTCACTTTTTCTCTCAGCCCAACCTAGTATATATAGCCATTCCTTCTGCCTCCAGTCCCCCCTATCCGGAAATCCAATTAGTGCCATAATTGCATGATTATCCAAAGTAATCCGTGCTATCAAACAAAAAGCCCGGGCAACCCCGGGCTTTTTGTTTGGCTCTGATTTTTTTAATAATGCCGTTTTTTCCTGGCCAGGTATTTTTCATTAATCACTTTGCCAAGCGGTTTTTCGCTCACTTTGCTTTCCACCCATGAAATAATATCCAAATAAGCAAACGACCTTGTTTGAAACCGGTCATTCTCCAGTTTTTTCAGTTTGCCAAGGAACACTTCAAATGCTGCCTTTAGCTTGTTTCTCGACAGCAGGAAAGAGTTCCTCAAAAACTTAAACATCTCCTCTTCCACCACCGTAAGGTTTTGCATTTTGGCCATAAACCTATAAACTGACTTGGTGAGCGAATCCAGTATTTCAAAATTGCCAAGCTCATAATGCGACATCAGGTGCAGCAGGCGTGAATAACATTGCAAATCATTCCGCAGGTCAGGGTTTACGTTGATAATCCTTTGCAGGTAGTCAATAGCGATACCGTATTTGCCACTGCCAAAATACAGTGTGGCAATTTTATAATTAAATACCAGCAGCCGGTGGCTGTCCAAATAAAGGCCATATTCTTCAAGTTTCTTTTCCAGTTCAGGTATCATGGCAAGGCCTTCTTCAAATGTGCCATCCATAAAATGCCTGTTAAGCGTGGCACTGCTGATATACACAAATGACTGTACACGGTGGTTATCGTGCTTGTTCGCCAAATCGCTTTTGGCAAAATCTTTAAACTGCTGCAGGGCTATGTCAAAGCCTTCAAAATTCCTGAGGTCAAAATGTGCATTTAACAGGTTGTGCAGGCCCTTTATATAATAGCCGGTTTCCACCTTAATCATCAATGGCTCCCGGTGAAAAATATCAATCCATTTTTGTGCGTAGCGGTAATACATTAAAAAATCCTGCCGGATAAAAGCATACCAGCAATAACTCTGGTACAGGTAAAGCCTTTCATAAAAACCTGTTTGCTTATGTGAGTTGGAGGGAAGGTTGAAAGTAAAAAACTTTATTACAGCGGCTTCCTCTTTTTCGTTCCGTGCATGCCCATTTAAAATATACCTGCTATACAACTGCAATGCAAGGCTGCTCATCTTCGACACCATTGAAACACGTGTGTTGGCCTCAATTGTTTCATGCGCCAATTGCTCGGCCCTGTCGCTCATGCTTCTTGTAATATGCAGGCTTTCTATCTTTTTTTCCCAGGCTATCACCTGTGTTAAAAAGTTGTATTTGTAATGCTCCCTCGCTGTTTCGGCAAGCTTCTCCAGTATTTTCAGGCTTTGCAGGTAAAGCCCCTTGTTGTAAAGAATACGGGCATAATCAAGCTGTTCATTCAGTTGCATATCTATACTTTCGGTGCTTTTAAGCAAGCGCAGGCTTGCAAGCAACTGCTTGTATAAATGCACTTTTATATTGGCAAGCTGCGGCTTTTGTATAGAGGGGAGTTTTTTTAAAAGCGCCTGCTCGTCATATTCGCTTAGTTTGTCGAGCGCATCAAAAAGCTGTATTATTTTCAGGTCTTCTTTTGCTGAACTACGCTTTATATAGAGCTTAAAATTCCTTTTCTCCGCCTTTTCCAGCGACTTTACCAACTGAAATAAATTATCCGTAAAACGGCTGGCCATCATTAATTAATTTTACTGTAATCCTTTGCAGCAAAGGGTTTCAGGTTTTTTCCGCCCCTTTAAGCGTAATAAAACCCTTTGCAAATTGGTTGCAAGATAAAACTGCCACATCTTATTTTTGTTATCAAATACGATGTGGCAGCAAATTCATACAGCAGGCAATCGTTAAATAAAGCAGGCAATCATTAAAAACTATCGCATCGAAAGATGCCTATAAAACTGAAAAGGTTATAAAAGAGATTTAAGAATTTTCATATGGCAAGCAATCGTTAAAGTCCCCTTGTTCTCTACAGGGGGGCATTTTTTTGTGAGCCAAAGTAAAAACAATTTTTTTACATAGCGTTTATTTCCCTGTTTTTTTTCTTTGAAGCTGCTTAGCCCGTGGTTTATTAATTGGCCTGTATAAAATCTGGTTTTTTCACCAGCACATTGTTGTACCTGAAGCGTATGTTGCTGTTCAGCTCAACCAGGTACCAACTCATGCCCTGCATGGTTCTTGGGAAATAATACCCCTTTAATTCAATAGTGCCGAATACAAGGCTTTCATTCCGGGTACGCACCCCGCCGCCAATAGCGGTGTACAAATCGCTTTTGCTTAATGGATAATCTTTTTGCTTTACAAGGCATACATCCGTAAACACAAATGGCGCCAGCCGGAAGCCCCAGAATTTGTGCAGGTTGTAAAATACTGCTTCTGTTTTTGCAGTAAGCCGCAAATCAGCAGCAACAAAGCCATTGCGAAAATAAGGCAGCCCGAACTGGCTTGAAAGAACAAGCGGCTGGTTAAGCACCCCATTAATCTGGCGGGCAAAACCAACGCTATAAAATTGCCTGTAATACCACTGCGGCCCCAGTTTCTTCCTTCTGGTAAACCTGTCCATGCCAAGCAAAATATCTACGTCCTGCCACTGGCCCTTAGCCATGTACCCGCCAATACGCACTGTATAACTATGAAAAAAGCCCTTGTTGTTTAAATGCACCCTTTGCCCTTCAAAAGCATAATACGGCCTTGATGCATAGCGGTTGCCCAGGCTATCTATCCTGTTTATATAACCGCCAATTACAGAAGCACTAAAACCTTCAGGCAAATCCTCGTTACGGCCAAAGCCATATATAAAATTGGACCTTGTAAAATTTTGCCTTACCATGCTTACAGATGCCAGCACGCCATTTACATTGCCAAAACGGTAATCGAAAGTATCCAATACTTTGCCCGGCACTTTTACAAAATGCTGGTATAGCCCCCTTGCCCCTGCAAAAACCCTAACCCTGCCATCCTGCTTTTTCCATCTTTGCTTTTTGCCGCCAAAATTGTACCCTATCCACCCATCTGCCCTCTGGTAACTGTACTGTATTTCCCTTTCGTAAAGCGAATCTGAAACGTAATTATTTTTTGTGTGGTTATAAGAAAGGCTAAGACCTCCTATCCATTTTAGATAAGGCGTAATAAAAGGCTTGTCGAAAACCACATAGAAAACCGACTCTTCCCTTCTTGTGCTGTTAAATGCATTATTAAAGCTTTTAAACCCAACAGCGGCATTTACAAATGTGCCGATAATATTTCTTTTCAAAAACTCTGCGCCAAAACCCATCTTCGGCTTTCTGTCGCCATCGTACAATGCAGTTAAAAGCAACCTCGATCCCGTGCCTTTTAAATTTTCTTCTTTAGCTTCAATCCTGTAAAGCTTTGTGCTTCCCATATCTATTGCGCCGCCAATAGAAAATACATCCTTTACAATCACATTTACATCCACCATGTATTTATTGCCCGGAATGGTGTCAATGGTAATCAATGCATCTTGCAGATAAGGCTGGTCACGCAGGAATTTTTCATTGTCGGCCATCAGGTAAGGGTTAAGCCTGTCACCGGCATCAAAAAATAAATTGTTGGCAATTACATTACCCTTGGTTTTTTTGTGGAAAGCATTCGCCGCTATGTTGGCGAAATTGTTGTTGTACTTTGTTGTGTCGTTAATATCTCTTTCAAAACCCAGCCGCACAATTTTTATGTGGCGTATTACTTTGCCAATGTGCCTGGCATAAGGGCTTGGTTTTATTTCTGTCACCGAAGCTGTGGCTGTATCAAGCCCGGCTGCGGCTGTTGAAATGCTTCTGCCCAGTTTGCCAAGCAGGCCTTTCTTTTTTACAAGGAAAAAAGTGTCCGATTCCCCGGGTTGCGCCCAAGCCAACATTGCAAAACCCAGCAACAATAACAAGAGCAATACGGTTTTTGGCATTGTGCAATTTTAATTCAGGCAAATAAAGTTATTCTTTTGATAACACAACCAACTGATTAGCTGCACAGAAAAAATAAAACATCAATGCAGCAACCCCTCCAGGCAAAAAAAACATACGCAAAACACAAAATTTAACGTTACATATGCAGCAAGCATCAAAACTATGGGCATTA
Source organism: uncultured Ferruginibacter sp. (assembly GCA_964426665.1). GTDB lineage: Bacteria > Bacteroidota > Bacteroidia > Chitinophagales > Chitinophagaceae > Ferruginibacter. The sequence goes on from CAYRRL010000145.1 coordinate 5,209, forward strand.
AAATTGCGATGTTTTTAACATGGTGTGAATAAATACAATGACGGTATATCAGTACCAAAACATAATTTGGTTCATGAATGTTGTTATAGTAAGCACCGCACCATATTTGTAAACTAAAACCGCAGCACATTGACAGAAACCATTATCAACCTGGATTCGGTTAACCCGATTGAGTTTTTTGGTGTTAATAACGGAAAGCTCGACATCCTCAAGAAAAAATTCCCCTTGCTGAAAATCCTGGGCCGGGGCACACAGGTAAAACTAAGTGGTTCACCGGAGCAAATAGTTGATGCAAAGGAAAAGATTACGCTTATTGTGCAGTACATTGAACGCAATGGCCACATGAGCGAAAATTATTTTGAGCAGATACTGGGCGGCGACGACCAGCAGGCAGTGGACAATTTTATTGAACGCAACCCCAATGAAGTATTGGTATTTGGCCCCAACGGTAAAACAGTAAGGGCACGAACGGCAAACCAAAAAAAGATGGTGGCTGCCGTTGACAAAAACGATATAGTATTCGCCATTGGCCCGGCAGGTACCGGTAAAACATATACTGCGGTAGCCTTGGCTGTGAGGGCGCTTAAGAATAAGTCTGTTAAGAAAATCATCCTTACAAGGCCGGCAGTGGAAGCTGGGGAAAACCTTGGTTTTTTACCCGGTGATTTAAAAGAAAAGATTGACCCATATTTAAGGCCATTGTATGATGCATTGGATGATATGATACCTGCCGACAAGCTGGGTTACTATATGACAACCCGTACAATAGAAGTGGCGCCGCTTGCGTACATGAGGGGCCGCACATTAGACAATGCTTTTATCATTTTGGACGAAGCACAAAATACCAACGACGGCCAATTAAAAATGTTCCTTACCCGTATAGGCGCCAATGCAAAAGCTATCATTACCGGCGACCCTACACAAATAGACCTGCCAAAAAATATGAAAAGCGGGCTCGACAAAGCCATCCGTATTTTAAGGAATGTTGATGGCATATCGCATATTGAACTGGATGAG
>CAYRRL010000145.1:6235-7336 GCA_964426665.1 uncultured Ferruginibacter sp.
AAGATGTGGTAAGGCACCGGCTGGTGAAAGCCATCATCAGGGCTTACGACAAAGAAAAAGTGAAAGAAGAACAGTACGAGCAGGAAAGGAAGAGGTAACAAATCACTATGTTAATACCGAATAAGGGGCAGCGCAAAAACTGCCTCTTATTTTTTTGCGGCACATGGCGGTTGCCTACCTTTACACTTCACCATAAAAATTATCTGATGAGAAAATTATTTTTCATTGCTGCCGTTTCAGTGCTCTTTTCATATTGTTCATCATCCCCCGGCACCGGTACACCCAAAGGGGTTGTAAATGCTTTTATGGAAGCCTCAAAAAAAGGCGATATAGAATCGCTGAAAAAATATATTACAAGCCAGGATGCTGCATTGCTGAGCTTAGGCGAAAGCTTTATGAAAAACCTTGATTCATCGCAGGCAGATGGAATGAAAGAAAAAATGGCCGAAGACTTCAAGAAAAAAACAGAAGGGGTTAAGATAGATATAGGCAACGAAAAAATAAATGGCGACGAAGCCACTGTGGATGTAACGATGACAAAAGAGGGCAAGCCGGAAACATTGCCCTTTGCCCTTAAAAAAGAAGATGGCAAATGGAAAATATCATTGATGTCAACAGGCATGAGAGCGTCGGGCATGAGCCAGGCAGAAATGGACAAAGAAATAAAAAATGTGCAGGATGGGATGAAAGACATGGCAGGAATGAAAGATTCGCTTGCAAAAGCCATAGAACAATTAAAAGGCATCAATAAAGATTCATTGGCAAAAATTATGAACCAAAGCACTGAGCAATTAAAGAAACTGCAGGAAGCTGCTGAAAAAGCCGGTAAACAATAAAGCATATTGCCATGATAAGAAAAATTTTATTGCCCTTTGCAGCAGGCATTATTTTATCTTCCTGCAACAGCAACAACGGGCCGGAAACAGACATTGAAACGGCAGGCGCTTTTATAAAAAATATATGGAAGCTTGACTTCAACAAAGCAGAAACAATGCTGCTAAAAGACGAAACAAACAACCAGGTGTTCAGCCGCTTTGAACAATTTTTTAAGGCGAGGCCCATGGCAGAACTTGATAAATATAAAAATGCGGATTTTATTAT
>CAYRRL010000146.1:0-7334 GCA_964426665.1 uncultured Ferruginibacter sp.
TTATTGAAAAATATTTAGGCAAGTTTTTCTTATGCAAACGTGGCAACTCTTTGAATGGCGTTTCCCACCAACTTTCTGTATAGTTTGGAATATCGTCACCTAAATAAGGCTCTGATGTAAGAGTATCATTCTTAAAGAATATTTTAACCAAATTGCCATAAATAGGCAAAGCACTTCTTTGAACCATATACTTTTCACCATAGTCGTCCCATGCCCACCCACGCCCTTTTCTTTCATCTTTCCAATAATCATCATTAAAATAGAGAGTTTGAGTAGTATTATGTAGAAAACTATATACGGGTTGGTTTTTAAAAGTTGGATGCAAAAAAGTTGGATCCGCATTTGGGTAAATAATTGTAAGACCATCTTTCTCCATATACCTCAACCCCACCAAACTATCCCCCAAATATTTCATCCCTGCATACAGCGTAAATAACTTCGTATTACTTGCAGGCACAAAATATTTCTCCGCATTATAATTATACCAGTAACTATTTGTAGCTGGTTCAAAAATGCTGATACCAATATGCCCGGTATTTATCACACTGTCCTGCAATAAAATTTTGTGGGCTTGTTTATTGATTTGCTTGGTAACAGAGCAGGATTGCATCAATAATATAAATATTGACGCAGCAAAAAAGTTTACATATTGCTGGGCTGCTTTCAAATCATACATCTTACATCAGAAATCATACATCATCCTCTCTCCTGCGCCCTCATCCATCTCTCCGGTATTTCATTTTTGCTGGCGCTTACATAATCATTATAGCTGCAGGCAATTAATTTTTTATCGGGCAATTGCATCCACCACCTGCCGGTGCGGCGGCTTTGCAAAAACAAAGTGCCTTCATCCGTTAATGCTGTATTAAACTCGTTGAACAAACTGCTTTCGGAAAATACAGCTTCCTGCTTGCTGCGGCTTTTGCCATCAATAAAATACCAGAGCATTTGTGCAATCTGCAATGCCGTTAGTTCATTCACATCCTCAGCAGGCAAATATCCATACACACCAAAACTGCTGAGGCTGCTGCCCATGCCTGCGTAGCGGGCAAGCACACAGGCTTCTTCGCCGCTAAAACCATTGGGGCTGCATTTGCCTGCAGGCGCATCACTGTATTTGATTGCATTAATGTCAAAACTTATCATGTGCGTATTGCGAAGCACAGGCTCCATCTCTTCAATGTTTTCCTTTGCTTTGCCCACACGGTAGCAATCAAAGCGGAGCTTGTCCATTGTTTCCAGCATACGGGGGTGCACAAAATAACTCTGGAAGCCAATGTGATTGTAATGCTTGATAAAGTTCGGCTCGCCGGTAAGCATCTCCAGCAAAAAGTTTTCGCTGCGCAAAGAACTTTCGCCACGCAAGTCAATCGTGGCATCAATACATGCCGCTTCAATGGCTTTTCCAATTTCACGGTAAGCAAAATATTGCGCCAATGTAATATCATGCGACCCGCCGATGATGGCAATCGTTTTGTTCATGCGCAACAGTTCTGCAATCACTGTTTTTACAGCGGCATAACTGTCGTTAAGCGTTGCCCCGGTTTTGATATTCCCTATGTCTGCAATCTTTGTATCAAAATGCCAGTAGTGCAGTTGGTACAATTGCTTGCGGATAATGTTAGCCGCATTGATACCTTCATTGAAATTGCCGCAGCCACGGAATTCATCCACGCCAACCACCACAATATCTGCATCTGTAATATCAGGAAGCTCTTCGCTGTAAATAGTAATGTGTTTGGCAAACTGCCCATCGTTGTAGCCGCTGTCTTCATTAAGCAAATGAATATCCACAGGGGAAAGGAAGCCGTGCAGGTCGTACATGAATTATTAAGTTAGTTTCGCAAACTTAATAAATAAGGAGAAGAAAATGTTCAATGCTCAATTTTCAATAACCAATTTTCAATTAAAAATACAATTACCGTTTCGGCAATGAACATTGAAAACCTGCTTTAGAGAAAAAGCAATGTAATTAATTTACTTTTTGCAGGTTCTTCGCCACAAACCAATCATCATACGCAGGCTCGGGCTTGGTGCGGTAGTGCACGCTGATGGCATTGCGGAGGGCTTCGCTGCTTTTTACAAATTTGCTGGTAAAATTTTCTGCCAGCGATAAAAGGCTGATAGAATTATCTGTTCTTTTTATTTCAGCCACATAGTATTTCCCCCTGATGCTGGTGTTGAGGAACTGCCTGCCGTCAATTAAAGAAATAAAGGCAGTGCCATGGATAGTATCGTTTTCAACCACACGGAATTTCCTCAGCTCATCAATATAGCCTGTGATGGCCACATCGTATTCCATGTCTGATTTTTTTTCGAAAATTATTTTTACCGGCGACTCGGTGTATTCGTTTTCGTAAGATGGCCGCTGCACAAAAGAGGCCCACTTGCCAACCAGCCCCTCATCAATAAATTGCTGCGGTTGTGCATCAATGCTGTAAAACGACTCATAAGGGCAGCCGCACAGCATTACGCTGAGGGAAAACAACAATACTATGTGCGATACAATTTTCACTGGTTTTTTAGAAAATGGCTGTTTATATGCAACGAAAAAATTATATAAATGTTGTGTCAGCGCTTTAAAAACACAAGCCAGCCAAACAACTCCATGAGCCATGCTATGCCTACATGGACAACCAGCCCGCCCCAAATGCTGCCAGTATTATATGAAATGATGCCCAGCAGCAAGCCGCCCCAAAAACTGCTGATGGCTTCGCCCATGGGCTTGCCCAAATGTATGGCGCAATAAAAACAAGCAACAGGAATAATGCAATGCGTGCCGCATATTTTCATCAATGCCAATATCAGGAACCCACGAAAAAACAATTCGATGCTTACAAAATCAAACCCATAACAGAGTTCATATACTGCATACTGCCATTTTTTTGCCGCGATGCTTTGCAAAAATTTTGCTTTGGGATAGACTGATTGAAAATCTTTTTGCATGGCAGCAATAAACAACAGCGGCACCATTATCAGCAACATGATTAAATAAGGTTGTATGCTGGTTATTTTTTGTGTGCCATAAAATGGCTGGTTGCCTTTGTCTTTTAACAACCAGATAATGAACACTGGGATTAACAACACAAACACCCTTACCACCCAATTGCTGCTGCGCAGGTAAAATACATTCTCAGGTGCTGGCCAATGATTATTGATAAATGATTGATGAAAAGTAAAATTTATCCGGAAAGAAAAAAAAGCAGGCGCTAACAAAAGGATTGCCCAAAACCATTTGCTGCTGGTATAGCTGCAATCTTTATAAAAAAACAACTGCAACAAAAATGCTGCTGCAAAAGGGATAAAGTACAAAAAATAATAGCCGGCAAAATTTGACAGCCATGTTTTGCCTGAGGCTGCATATTTTTTTTCTAAGCCATGCCAGTAATTAAGATAAATGACAAGCGCAAGCAAGGCAACAATCGCCAACAGGTAAAAAAGATTGACCTCTTTTTCGTAAAACGAGCGGATGTATTTGAAGATTTGTGTCAAGGTATAATAGAATAGGATAGAAACACGGATAACACTGATGGAAAGGATTGTAACGGATACAAATCTGTACTAATCTGCTTAATCCGTGCATCAGCGCTACATCCTCTGCTACCCTTTCACCGGCGCATTTAACGTTTTCCAAAGAACATCTTTCAATTCCTGCAAGCCTGTACCCACAACGGAAGAAATAAATACATGGGGGATATTTGCAGGCAACTCTTTTGCAATAGCAGCTTTCAGTTCATCATCCAGCATATCGCTTTTGCTAATGGCGATGATAAAATCTTTTTGCAGCATTTCAGCATTGTATTGCTGCAGTTCATTCACCAGTATTTCAAATTCTTTTTTGTGGTTGTTGCAATCAGCAGGGATTAAAAACAGCAAAACAGAATTGCGCTCAATATGCCGCAGGAAACGATGGCCAAGCCCTTTGCCTTCTGCTGCGCCTTCTATTATACCCGGCAAATCAGCTATGCAAAAACTTTTGCCATCCCTGTATTCCACCATGCCAAGCTGCGGCGTTAATGTAGTAAATGCATAATCAGCAATTTTTGGTTTGGCAGCAGTAATTACAGAAAGCAATGTTGATTTGCCTGCATTAGGAAAGCCAACCAGGCCGACATCTGCCAGCACTTTTAATTCTAATAGTTTCCATCCTTCTACTCCAGGTTCGCCGGGCTGTGCATATTCAGGCGCCTGGTTGGTAGCTGTTTTAAAATTTGTATTGCCTAAGCCGCCACGCCCTCCCCTAAGCCAAATCATTTCCTGCCCGTCTTCCAATATCTCCGCTTCTTTTTCGCCAGTCTCTTCATCCCTTGCAATGGTGCCAAGCGGTACCTCTATAATAATATCTTTTCCGCTTCTTCCTGTCTGGTTGTTTTTCAAGCCGCCTTCACCGTTTTCTGCCAATACATTTTTAAAATAACGCAGGTGCAGCAATGTCCATAATTGTGTGTTGCCTTTTAAAATAATGTGGGCGCCACGGCCACCATCACCGCCATCAGGGCCGGCCATTGCGTTGTATTTAGTACGGGCAAAATGCCTGCTGCCTGCGCCTCCATGCCCACTGCGGCAGAAGATGCGTATGTAGTCTATGAAGTTTTTATTTTCCATTGTTGCTGGGCAAAGATAATGGATTGAACATACGGTTGAAGTCAGGGCTGCTTGCTTTCATTCCACGTAAAATAATTCTTAGAAGCTTCATAAGGTTTTTGCAGGTTAGTATCTTGTAAAGGCTTGCATTCTTTCCACGACGCCATCATATCAGCTGGCAGGAATTGGTATAATTTAGTTCCTTCGGTTTTCCATTGTATCATTTCATCTGTTACTTCTTTAATCTTTTTTGCAGGGTTGCCAACAATAAGGCTTCTTGGTTCAAATACTTCATCTGCCTTTATAAAGCTTAATGCGCCCACAATACATTCATCCCCCAAAACAACATTGTCCATCAACACGGCATTCATTCCCACCAAACAATTTTTGCCAATAGTGGCCCCATGAATGATGGCCCCATGGCCAATATGCGCCGCCGCCTTCAGCAATACTGTTACGCCGGGAAACATGTGAATGGTACAATTCTCCTGTACATTGCAGCCGTCTTCAATAATAATCCTTCCCCAATCTCCTCTAACGGCGGCGCCAGGCCCAACATACACATTGGCGCCAATAACTACATTGCCCGTAACACATGCCTGCGGATGGATGAATGCAGTTTCATGTATTACCGGCTTGTAGCCGTCAAACTCGTAAATCATTTTTTTGAAAATTTATTCGCCCTCAGGCAATGGCTTGTCCCGTTTCAGCATTGCATCCCTGTTAGCCATTTCCCAGGCAGTATGAAAAACCAGGCGCACCCTCTTCTGATACAAGCCCCAGTATATTTTATCAATAGTATCGGTTGGTTTGTGATAGTCTGCTTTCAGCATGCCATCATAAAAAAATAAAACCGGAACACCTTTCCTTGCAAAGTTGTAATGGTCGCTGCGATAGTAAATACGCTCAGGGTCATTAGGATCGTCAAATTTATAATCCAACGTTAGCTTGGTGTATTTTTTATTTACGCCTTCATTTATCACCGGCAGTTCGCTGCTTATTTTATCGTGCCCAACCACATATATATAATCCAATGTGTCCGCCAATTTTCTTTCAGTATCAACACGGCCCACCATGTCTATATTCAAATCTGCGGTAGTTTTATCCAGAGGGTAAACCGGGTTATCAGTATAATATTCGCTTCCCCAAAGCCCTTTTTCTTCGCCGCTTACTGTCATAAATACAATTGTCCTTCTTGGGCCGTGGCCTTCTGCTTTTGCTTTTGCAAATGCCGCTGCCATATTAATAACTGCACAGGTGCCGCTGCCGTCATCATCAGCGCCGTAATATATTTTATCCCCCTTCATGCCCAGGTGGTCATAGTGTGCAGTAATGAAAACATACTCGTCTTTTTTGTCGGTGCCTTCTATAATGCCCAGCACATTGCTGGCCTTTGTTATGCCCCTTTCTTTTTTATAATTAAAAACAAACGGCGCTTTAATGCTGCTGTAAGAAGCAGTATTGTAGGGTGCAGATGCTTTGGCCATTTTAAGCAGGCTGTCTGGCTGCCATTCTTTAAAAAATGTTTTTAACACGCTGTGCGATGCCACAAGGTAATTAACAGTATTTTCTTCACCTGATGGCGGGTAGTACAGTTTTGTTTTTTTGTTGCCATTGGCAATTGTGCTGCTGATATTGCCAACAGCCGGGTTAATGACAACCACAGCGGCAGCGCCTTTTTCAGTGGCGGTCTTTATTTTGAATGCCAAACCTGGGTAAGTGTATTGCGAATACCTGCCTGTGCCTGTTACCAGGTATTTGCCATCCGTTTTTGGCTCACCCAAAAAAATCAATACCACTTTGCCTTTCACATCAAGCCCTTTGTAGTCATCGTATTTTTCATCGCTTATGCCATAGCCTGCAAATACAAATTCATCAGCCGAAATATTTTTCGACTCGTTTGCCATGATGGTTACAAAGTAATGTTCGCCAAACACCAGTTGTGTGTTGTTAATTGAAACATTTGTAAGCGCTATGTCTGCCGAGTCTTCATACAAAGGGAAGAACTGCTGGTAACCTTTTAGCTCTTTTGGGTGCTGAAGGCCAATGGCTTTAAACTGCTCTTCAATATAAGCTGCGGCCTTGCGCTGGCCTATGGTGCCGGTTTCCCGCCCTTCCATTTCTTCGCTGGCAATAATACTAAGGTGCTTTTTTAAATTATCCACAGTAATGCCTGCAGCATATTTTTCAGCAGCATCCGTTTTTTTTGCAGGCGCTGCTTCCTTTTGTGAAAAAGCGGTACAGGTTAAAACAAAAAGAAAAAAGGACAAAAAAGTTTTCTTCATCTATAAGTGTTTAGTGTTTCCAGGGCTTTGCCCATTGTTGAATGATGAAATATCAGCAGGCAATTTTTTTCACCCTGTTGCTGTGGCGGCCGCCTTCAAATGCAGTATTCATAAACACATCCAGCATTTTTTCAGCATCGCCATCCCTTACAAAACGGGCAGGTATGCAAATCACATTGGCATCGTTGTGTTTCCTTGCCAGTTCGGCCAATTCTTCCCCCCAGCAAATAGCCGCCCTTATGCCCGGGTGCTTATTGGCTGTAATGGCAACGCCATTGGCACTGCCGCAAAGCAGCACGCCAAAAGCAGCTTCGCCTTTTTCTACAGCAATGGCCACTGGGTGTGCAAAATCGGGGTAGTCAACAGAGTCTTTGTTATAAGTGCCGAAATCCTGAAAGGCAACGCCTTCCCCTTCAAGGAAAGAAATCAAGTCTTCTTTGCAATCGAAACCTGCATGGTCGCAAC
>CAYRRL010000147.1:0-7265 GCA_964426665.1 uncultured Ferruginibacter sp.
GACCCGGTAAAAAATTATGAGCAATACCTGATTGAACAAAATGTATTAAGTACAGCTACTGTTGATGAAATAAAAAATGCAACAAAAGAATACATAGAAACAGAATTGAAGATGGCATATGAAGCAGCGCCTTTAGTTCCGGATACAAAAGAGGAATTGAGCGATTTGTTTATGCCTTACGTTTCCCGTTTCCCGCTAACAAAGGGAAAACCCCAGCAAATATCAAGGTTCAAACGAGAAACGGCTGACGAACGCAACGAGAAACGAGAAACAGAAAAAAGGTTCATAGATGGCATAAAAGAAGGCTTGCAACAAAGCATGGAGCGGCATAGCAATTTAGTTTTGATGGGCCAGGATATTGCTGAGTATGGCGGCGCATTTAAAATCACCGAAGGTTTTGTAGAACAGTTTGGCAAAGCCAGAGTGAGAAACACACCCATATGTGAGAGCGCAATAGTTGGCGCAGCGCTTGGTTTGTCATTGCAGGGATATAAGGCAATGATGGAAATGCAGTTTGCAGATTTTGTTACGGTTGGCTTTAACCAAATTGTAAACAACCTTGCAAAAATTTATTACCGCTGGGGGCAAAATGCAGATGTGGTGATACGCATGCCAACCGGCGGCGGCGTGGGCGCCGGGCCATTTCACAGCCAAAGCAATGAAGCATGGTTTGTACATACGCCGGGGTTAAAAATTGTTTACCCTTCAACACCTGTAGATGCAAAAGGTTTGTTGATTGCTGCAATTAACGACCCAAACCCGGTAATGTATTTTGAGCACAAAGCTTTGTATCGCAGCGTCAGCGGCGCTGTGCCCGATGAATATTATGAAATAGAAATTGGCAAGGCAAGGCTGGTGCAGGAAGGCAGCGATGTTACCATCATCACGTATGGCGCAGGCGTGCATTGGGCTTTGGAGTATGCAAAAAAACATCCGCATCAGTCATTGTATATTCTTGATTTAAGGGCATTGTTGCCTTTGGACTATGATGCAATACAAACCGCAGTGAAGGCAACCGGCAAAGTATTGTTGCTGCATGAAGACACGCTGATTGGCGGCATTGGCGGCGAAATAGCAGCATGGATAGCAGAACATTGCTTTGAAAATTTAGATGCGCCTGTAATGCGGTGTGCCAGCCTTGATACACCAATACCGTTCAATATGGATTTGGAGAAAAATTTTATGGCGTATAGCAGGCTGGGGGAATATGTGGAGAGGCTGATGTCTTTTTAAAGTTTTGCAAACCTGGATATTTCTTTTATGAGAAAAATATTTCTTTCCGTCTCGGTTTTATTTAGTTCGCAGCTTTTTGCCCAAACCATTTTCATTAAAAATACAAACATCATTGATGTTGAAACAGGCAAAGTTGTTTCCAATAAACACATAATTATTAAAGATGGCATCATCAGCCAGATTGCAAATGGCACTAAAATTTTCAAGATAAAGACCGATACCATAATTGATGGCAAAGGAAAATATTTAATGCCGGGCCTGTGGGATATGCATACGCATGTATGGAATGATGCCAGCACGTTTCCGTTACTGATTGCAAATGGTATTACAGGCATAAGAGGAATGTTTGAAAGCATGTACAGTGTAAATAAGTGGAGGGAAGATATAAGTAAAGGAAGAATAACAGGCCCGTTGTTATTTGTTGCAGGGCCAATAGTGGATGGCCCAAAACCGATTTGGCCTGGTTCTGTTGCCGTAAGCAATGAAGCGGAAGGAAGGCAGGCGGTTGATTCATTAAAATACAAACTGAAGGTTGATTTTATAAAAACGTATTCATTGCTTAGTTACAACAGTTATATGGCAATAGCAGATGAATGTAAAAAGCAAAATATTGTTTTTGCCGGCCATGTGCCAAATGAAGTATCTGTTGTAGAAGCTGCAAACGCTGGCCAAAAAAGCCAGGAGCATTTATATGGAATGATGGAAATAGCAAGCGACAGCAGCGATTACTGGTTTGCTTATCAAAAGGGAACCGTGAAAGACAGCTTGTGGAAAGAAAGAAGCACAAGAAAAGCGTTTTTATTCAGGACTTACAATGAAAGCAAATTAAAAGCAGCACTAAAAAAAATTAAAAAAACCAACACATATATTTGCCCTACGCTTACTGTAAACCGTGGCGTGGCAAATATTAATGACACTGCTTTGTTGAACGACCGAAGGATGGAATATATGGGTGCGTTCATGAAAAACAACTGGGACTACCGCAAAGATTTTCGTTTTAAAAACCGTACTGATACAGATTTTGCCCAAGCGAAAAGAGAATATGGCCTAAAACTGAAAATTACAAAGCTGGTTTATGATGCCGGCATTCCTATTCTTGCCGGCACAGATTTTCCTAATCCGCATTGCTATATTGGTTTTGGCTTGCATGATGAACTGAAGCTGCTTGTAAAAGCTGGACTTGCCCCATCATCAGCCTTGCAAACAGCCACTATAAACCCGGCAAAATATTTTGGCATTGAAAATACAGAAGGGTCTGTTTCTGTAAATAAAAATGCCAACCTTGTCTTGCTTTCCAAAAATCCATTGCTGGATATTGCCAATACAGAATCAATTGAAATGGTGTTTATAAAAGGGAAACCATTTACCAAAAATCAATTGCAGGGCCTGCTGGATGGAGTAAAGAAAATGCTTGCAGGAGTTAATGAACCCGATTTGCGCTTCGGTATTCATGCCGATTAACGAATCCTAAAAACAAAAAGAATGAAGTATATTTTATTTTCGCTTGCTGCCATTATTTTTTTCGCAAAACCATTATTTGCTCAAACAAAAGATGAAGCACAAATAACAAAAATACTTTCAGGCCAACAAGCAGCCTGGAACAAAGGCAATATAGAAGAATACATGCAGGGTTACTGGCAAAACGACTCCCTCATGTTCATCGGGCAAAGCGGCATTGCCTACGGCTGGAAACAAACGATGGAGAATTATAAGAAGCATTATCCCGGCACAGCCGCCATGGGGAAATTAAGTTTTGAGTACATAGAAATAAAGCGCCTGTCAGCCATTTATTTTTTTGTTGTTGGCAAATGGCATTTATCAAGAAGCATTGGCAATACAGGCGGGCATTTTACTTTGCTGTTTAGAAAAATTAAAGGCAAATGGGTAATTACAAGTGACCATAGCAGTTAAAGGCCATTTGGTATTTATTATTCATTATTTACCTTTCACTGTTCCCCAATCTCTTTAAACCCCTTCCATTTTTTTCTCAGGTAAACAATCAGTAAAACAAGCGTTGCTAAAAAGAAAATATAGTAAAGAATATTCCAGATGCTGAGCTTCTCTTCAAAGAAAGCCAGGTTAAAATAAATCCCTGCTGTCATATTCACCATCATCCACAGCAATGCCATAGCAATTGAATTTATAATGAGCAACAAAAAAGCTTTTACTTCCGGTTCCATTGCGGTAATTGAAAATTAAAGTTCGGCAATACAAATGTTATTTAAAAACTTTGTGCACCTATTTGATAAGCATTTGCTGGAATGCTGCGCTGTCGCCATTAAAAACATTAAAGTCCACATACGCATCAATGCCGTTTACACGCCCGGTTTCATTGTGCTGCCAAAAGTTCCAGTTGCGTTTTACCCGGGGTTTGTTTTTTGCTAAATAATGCGCCACCCACAATGGGTACTCATCAAATTTGCCTGCCAGGTATTTTTCGTAAAAATCAGCGCCGGTATAAATGATAGGTTTTGTTTTGTATTGCCGCTCAACAATGCTGAGCCATTCCGCAATGCGCTGCTGCAAAATTTCTTTGCTTGCAATGCCTGTTTGTTCTATGTCAAGCACAGGGGGCATATCGCCTTTTTGCAGGCGCACTTCGCTTATAAAATTCAGCGCTTGCGATTTGCCATCTTTATATGGGTTGAAAAAATGGTAAGCGCCCCGTGGTATGCCTGCTTCTTTTGCGCCGCGCCAGTTCCGTTTAAACTTCCCGTCCACGCCATCGCTGCCTTCTGTAGCTTTTATAAAGCTGAATTTGATGGAAATGCCTTTCACTTTCATTTGCTTCACATCGGCCCAGTCAATAGCGCTTTGGTACTTGCTTACATCAATGCCATGCATGGAATAGTTAACAGGTATGTCAATGCCAAAATCGTTGTAATGCACAAACCTTGGGCGGCCCATATACCAGATAAGCCCTGCCGTTAGCGAAAGCATGGCTGATACAAATAATATGAGCCGTAGTTTTTTCTTTTGTGATTTTTTTGCCATGTGTAAACCGCTGTAAAAATGTGCAAACTGTTTTAATAACAAGTAAAAACCACTCAAAGCACCCTTTTTTTAACATTAGTACACGGCAACGTTTCCGTAAAAAGGGCAATATTTTACGGCTTCGTGCGTTAGATTTGCACCCCTGTGAAAAAAACAGGCAATTCAATATTCATGGAAAAGACGAAAACAATCCGGTTTCGCCTTCATGGCATTTTTTGCATTGGCGCCATGCTCATGCTTTTTTCCGGCACACAATCTTATTCCCAATCGGCATTTATAGATAATGATACCACCAGCCTGGAGCAAAGCTTATTGGGCGAAGCCACAGCAAACGGGCACGTGGCGATGGAATCGAATGTGGACTTCCCAGAAATACTTAAAGGCAACGAAGATGCCACGCTTGATTATATTGAAAAGTTCAGCGAAAGGCGAAGGGATTACCTTATCCGAATGTACACTAAGGGCAAAAAATTATTGCCTAAAGCAGCCACCATTTTTAAGAAGCACAAGCTGCCTGAAGAATTAAAAGTATTGATGATACTAGAGTCTGCTTACAACCCCAATGCAGTTTCAAAAGCGGGTGCTGTTGGCTATTGGCAGTTTATGGATGCAGTGGCAAAAGAGTATGGCCTGAAATATGTGCCAAGGGAATTTGAACAAGAAAAAGTATTGGTGAGAAAAGTGGTAAGGAAGCGTGGCAGGAAAATACTGATTGAAAAAACTACGACAGTAAAAAAAGATATTACGTTCAGCAAGAAAAGGGGCAAGCTGGTTGACGACAGGAAAAATTTTAATAAGGCAACTGCCGCCGCTGCAAGGTATTTAAGGGACCGGAGGGCTAACCTTGATGATAATTGGCTATTAGTTGTTGCAAGCTATAACTGTGGCGTGGGCAATGTGTGGAATGCAATGGAAAGAAGCGGCAAAGCAAACCCAACATTCTGGGACATAAAAAAATACTTGCCGCAGGAAACACAGGCATATGTGATGAATTTCATAACGCTGAATGTGGTTTATTCCAACTATGATAAATTTTTAAAAAATAAAATGGTTTTCAAGCCTGTAAAAATTGAAATGCCTGCCGATAATTTTGAAGATAATGTAGTGAATGAACTTGGTGTTGCAAAAACTGCAGCGCTGAAATAAAAAGAATTAAATTTCCCTTTTTCAACACTCTTCCCCCGGCTTGCCCGGGGATTTTTGTTTTGTAATCTTCTAACTTTGCGGCTCTCCCGATAGCTGTCGGGATACACCATGAGCGACGAAATAAAACACGAGTGCGGCGTTGCGTTTATCCGCCTTCGTAAAAGCTTTAGTTACTACCAACAAAAATATGGCACTGTGCTGTATGGCCTCAATAAGCTGTACCTGTTGATGGAAAAACAGCACAACCGTGGGCAGGACGGCGCAGGCATTGCAGCAATTAAATTAAACGTTGAGCCAGGTTATCCATTCCTTCACCGTATACGCAGTTCTGCTAACCAACCCATTGCTGATTTGTTTTATCAAATAGGGAAAGAGATTGGCGAAATAGAAAAATACCAGCCCGAAATAAAGAACCATCCGGGTTTAATGAAAGGCCATATTAACTTTTTAGGGGAATTATTACTGGGGCATCTCCGCTATGGCACACAGGGAAAAAACAATGTAGAGTTTTGCCACCCATTTATAAAACGTGATACTATTCCAGCAAGGAATCTTGCATTGGCAGGCAATTTTAATTTGGTGAACACTGAGGAATTGTTTGGCTTGGTAAATATGGACCCCGGCGTTTTTCAAAAGCAAAGCGATTTAGCTGCGATGATGGAAGTGCTGCACCATTTTTTAGTGAAAGCAGACGAAGCTTTTCCCGACAGCCTTGATATAGCCAAAGTATTAAAGAAAGCCGTGCCATTGTTTGATGGCGGTTTTAATTTCAGCGGGCTGGTGGGCAATGGCAGCGCTTTTGTAATGAGGGATGCACATGGCATACGGCCTTCTTATTATTATGTAAACGATGATGTGATTGTGGCAGCAAGCGAAAGGGCAGCAATAAGGACAGCATTTAACGTAGGTGAAAATGAAGTGAAGGAATTGATGCCCGGCTGTGCATTGATTGTGCAGGAAGACGGAAGTTATTCCATCGATCAAATTGTAGAGCCGAAAGAAAGAAGGGCCTGTAGCTTTGAACGCATCTATTTCAGCCGCGGCAGCGATGAAAAAATTTATAAGGAAAGGAATGCCCTGGGCTATTATTTAAGTGAACCTGTGTTAAAAGCAATCAATTATGATTTGAAGAACACGATTTTTTCTTTTATCCCCAACACAGCCGAAACTGCTTTTTATGGTTTGATAAAGGGCGCTGAAGATTACCTTACCAAAGTAAAGATTGAAAAGATATTAAGCTGGGGAGCCAATATTGAACCGGATAAGCTAACAGAAATGGTGAGCCGCAAAGTAAGGATTGAAAAGATTGCTATTAAAGATGTAAAGCTGCGGACTTTTATTACCGAAGACAGCAGCCGCAATGAAATGGTGCAGCATGTGTATGATATTACTTATGGCACTGTGCGCCCCAATGAAGATGCATTGGTAGTGATTGATGATTCGATTGTGAGGGGAACCACACTAAAGGAGAGTATTGTAAGGATGCTGTCGAGACTGAAACCCACACGAATCATTATTGTTTCTTCTGCACCGCAAATACGCTACCCTGATTGTTATGGCATTGATATGAGCAAGCTCGGCGATTTTGTTGCTTTCCGTGCTGCAATAGAATTGATACATGAAACAGGGCAAGCTGCTTTGCTTGATGAACTACTGGCGAAATGCAAAGAACTGCAACGTAACAACCAACTGCATACAGAGAATGTAGTGCGGCAGATTTATAAACCATTTACGCTTGAGCAAATTTCTAATAAAATTGCGGAGCTGATAACACCCAAAGAGCTCGGCATAGCTGTAGATGTAATCTATCAAACGATAGACACATTGCACCTTGCCTGCCCCACCAATACAGGTGACTGGTACTTTACCGGCAACTACCCAACACCTGGAGG
>CAYRRL010000148.1:0-7260 GCA_964426665.1 uncultured Ferruginibacter sp.
CAAAGCATTGGTACTTATGTCAAATAAACTTACGGTCCTTATTGCCTGGCTCCAGTTGCTAACTGAATTACCGTCGCCTGCCAGGCCTACTAATGAAATTGAATTAACAATGGTGGGCAGGTTGTCTGCATCTGCACTGCCGCCACCATCCCGTATAGTAAACCGCCATACCTGGGAACCTGTAGCGATGGTTAGTGGCGGGGGCGCATTTTGAAACGAAGGAATGGTTGCCGGTTCTGTGCCTGCAATAGGTATTACATCTGAAAGCGAATTGAAAAAATTTGTTACAGAGCCATTACAGGTTACTGTTTCTGTTGCAGCGCCACCGCCTGAGCAGGCAACAGTTTCGCCATTATAAGTATTAATAGCAAGGCCCGCTTTTAGCCTTACATACACAGTTGTAGCTGACAAGCTGCCGCCTGAATATGCAATCGTATAACTGGCAGGGCTACCTGTTGCAGGAGTAAAAGGGCTGTTGGTAGATGAAATTTCATAATTGCCGGATGCAGGGGCTGTAATGGTGATGTTGCCGCTTGCCGGTGCCAGGTTGGCGCCGCTAACTGTATAAGATTGTACGGCAGAGGGCCCCATGCCTACCATATAGGTAAAACCAGACAAAGTATTATCTGACAAAACAATGGCAGGTGTGGCAAAGCCAGCTACGACACTTATGTTATCAATCGCAATAAGCTGAGAGTTGGTTCCCGTTGTATTTAAATTCCAGCGCAAATATATGTTTCCGTTTGTAGGAATATTTAACCCTGTTATGCTAATCCCCGATAAAGAAATTTTTCCGGCATTGGATGTGGATGGGGTACCGGAAGGATTAAAATCCCATGCAGAGCTTGCATTCGTTGGCAAAGACGCTGCACCGATATTCCCGGCAGGGACTCCTGTCCATGATGTTCCATTGGTTGAATAAAAAAATGTATCCGATGCGTTAGCAGAAAATATTCTGTAACGTTCCAAATCGTACGCAATAGTTAAACTGATAAGGTTGGATGTATTAGTATTTCTAAACCAGCCCATAATACAGTTTGTACTTCCATAACCAGCAGAGGTAAGAATACCTACCGCTTTATCAGTTGTAGTAACCGAGTTGGCAAGGACATACCTGCCGCCTGCGGCAGGTGAACCAGAACCATATTGCTGAGTTACAGTAGTAACATTAGCAACGTTTGCCCATGTTGCTGTTGCGCCACCACCAGCTGGCGACATTTTCCAGTTAGCTGGCAAAGAAGCAGTGGACGCTCCGTTTGTACCGGCGCCAGAAAAAACCATGCCATCAAAATTTTCTGTTACCGCTGTAGTATTCGGAATAGAAATCTGAGCATAAGATTCAACTGAAAAAAACATTGCTATCAGTAAAACCATAGCCATGCTGCGCAATAAGGAACAAGCATCCATTTTGAACAAGGTTGGTAAAATGTAGGGAGTAAATGTTTTTTTCATCAGTATTTTTTTATGCCTGCTGTTATACAATATCATTCAAATGGCGGCAAAAGCAAAATGTGGATTAAATGAAAAAAGGCGGGTTTTAAACGGATACTGCGGCGCAAAATTAAATGCTGTTCAAATCAAAATAACCCCTTCATGGTTATTATTTTGTTACTACTTGTACACAACACTAATACAGACACCTTTTTACGCAAATTGGTTGCCACATTTGCCAATCGCCACTTAATATTGCTTATATAATTCTTATTGCCTATACCTACTGGCGGGCATTTGCGTGCAACTCTCAGCAATAATGATTTTTTTAAAAGCCGGATGAATATTTGGTTACCTCAATCGCTGTGTAAATTATGCAATTATTCTTGCTTATTCTAAAAATAGTGCAGTTTTTTGCCAGGTTATCTACATATTTAAACTAAATGTGGATAATATTTTAAGGCGGCCGTCTATTTTATTCTCTGAGCCTCCTATTAAATAAAAAATGCTGCTATCCCCAAAAAATAGCTTTACATAAAAAAGCACCCCTGTACACGGGGTGCTTTTCCTTATTAGGGATTTTATCCTATCTATTTAATCAAATTCACAAAAAGCTGCTGCACCGTTTTTGTTTTGTTTGGCGCAATTATCTCAGCCCTGTGCATTCCATTATTAATGCCTTCAGGCAAAGCCAGTAGATGGCTGCTGCTGCCGCCTGCATGGTTGATAATATGGGTGCTTATTGTTTGGCCAAGGCTGTTTACAATCCTTACATTGTACCTGCCGGCCTTTTGGTTGCCGAACATGATGCTTACATTGCCGCCTTCTACTGGGTTTGGCGCAATAGTGAAACCCTGTTTGGCGGCCGCCACAGGTTTTGGCTTGCTGAATATAATCCTGAACCTGTTGCTGGCTCTTGAAGCTGCATTGGCGTCAACAGTAAAGTTGATTTCTGTATTAACATCTAAGCTAACTGGCATGTTTGTTTTCAGGTAGCTGTCTTCAAGCATTGCAGTTAAACCAGGGGTTGCCATATTCTGTGGCACTATTTCAAGCTTGTATTGCTGCTCCTTCAGGTTCCACATATTAAACTCGATAACATCATTTTCTGCTATTGTATGCCTTCCTTCAATTGCCAGTGTTTTGCCGCCTTGTGAAATACCAAAGTTTTCACCAGAGTTTGAAAGTTTAACAGCATCTTCATTGCTAACCGCATTTGTATAAATGTTATCAAATACAACTACGTTGGCGTCTGCAATATCTGTACTGTTTCCTGCATACAATCTGCTGTCTATTTTCACCAACGATGAAGCAGGTTTTACCGGCCTGAAACCTAAGTTGGCACTATTCGATATTTTGCTTGCCTCTGTCAAAGTAAGAGTGCCTGCACTTGTTGTTTGCACAAAGAATGCCTGGCCGGCTTCAATTTTTGTGTTAGGCTGCCCCAATGCATAACTGCCGCCACTTATAATACAGTTAAAGCTGTTTGTTGCGCTGAATGTTTGGTATTGCCCGAGGCTTGTGCCATTCAATTTTTTACTGTCCCATACATAAAATAAATTATCAACCCCGCCCGTGCGGCCAAGCTGCGTAAAATTGATTGCTGAAGCATACACATTACCAACAAGGTTAAAACTATTTGCTGCAAAAGAAAGTGCAGTTTGGTCCCCCTGGTATAATTGGCCCGTTGTCCGTAGCGTTGTTGCTGTTGGCGAACTGCTTGAATTAGTTATGCCTTGTGTACGCTCTCCGCGTATGTAAAGGAAATACCCAGCTTTGGTATCAATAGTGGTACTGTTTGTATTTGTTATGCCTTGCCATGCATTCACATTCCATTTTAATAGTGCAGGCTGCTGTGCAATATTGTCGAACCCGTTTGCCTGTGCAGTTGCCAATAGGCCGGTGCCTGTTATCTGTGTTCCAAAGTTGGGTTTAATATTGCCAAGCGGCGTATTATTTTCCTGCCATGAATGCTTGAAAGTTTCATTAGCGCCAAATGTGGGCACAGATAATAACCTCCATGAACGGAAACTGTTGGCAGGGATATACCTTTCAACTGTAACATTGCCAGTGATATAATTTCCCGCAATATCCCCAGCTGCTACTCTTGCTGTTCCATATTGATTTGACTTAAGCGTTAAGAAACCGCCGGCATCAATTGTTGCCCCACTGGCAACAGTTACAGTACCAGAAGTATTGGCCGCAGTGCCTCCTGTAATTTCCACTGCGCTTTGCAATGTCAATAAACCGCCGTTTACCGTCAGGTTTTTCAACACTATTGTTGATGCTGAACTGAGGTTTGAACCATTTGCAAAAACAAGGTTTGAAGTTGGCGAACCAATTAATGAAGACCCGCCATCGTCAGCAAAAGAGCCGTTAATAGTTAACGTATTGCTGCCAATAGTAAGCGTGGCGCCCGGGCCTAATTCTAAATCGCCTGTTGATGCGTCGCCGGTAA
The DNA here is from genome assembly GCA_964426665.1 of uncultured Ferruginibacter sp. Taxonomy (GTDB): domain Bacteria; phylum Bacteroidota; class Bacteroidia; order Chitinophagales; family Chitinophagaceae; genus Ferruginibacter. The sequence goes on from CAYRRL010000148.1 coordinate 3,890, forward strand.
GTACTGGTTGTTGTGTTACGCCTGCATTGCCATTTTCAGGCACATACACATATAGTGAACTATTAGGCACACAGCTTGTCCAGTTAGCGGGGTCGTTCCAATCTGTACTTGCAGTGCCTGTCCATTGTGTAAAAGAACTGGCGACAAAAGAAGCACTGATGGTATGGTCAGCCGATACATTTGTGAATGTGTATGTTTTAACAGCGCCTACCGAAACACCATCAACCAATACATCAGCAACATCATAGCATGGAGAAGATGATGGTGTGATGGTATAAGTTTGGCTGCCGCCAGGGCTCAATACTGTTGCTCCATTTGGTGAAATAGTACCATTGGGGCCCGCACTTGCGGTGATAGTATAGTTGCCCGGAGGTGTTACTTCTGCCCATGTGCTGCCAACTCTTATTTCATCAATATCTGCTTTTGGTGTAGCAGTAGTGTTTCTTAAGAATACTGAAGCAAAAGTTGTTTGGCCTGTTGTGCCGCTGCTGTTGGTAACACCACCAGCAGGTTCGCTTCCACCTAATGAAGATGGGTTAACCCATAAGGTGGCAATGTCAGGCGAAGCACCATTGAAATCGTATTTTATTACCACAAGGTATGTAGTGCCAAAGCTTAAATCCGTTGCAAAATCTGTGAAGGTAGGCGTACCGCCTGTGCTATTGCTGATAGCGAGCCTGAAATTGGCTCCGGCATTGACGCTTTTAATATTCAATCTTGCATACAGTGCAGTTACTGAAGTTCCTGCTGTGCCACCAAAGCCTGTAAAGTAATCACCGCCTGTTCCAAGTTGAGTATTGTCTGCTACATTCAGCAAGAAAGAATAATAACCAACAGAACCGGCTACTGTCACAGGCCTGTTAATGTCTCTTGGGGTTGTAGTATTCGAACCCGGCAGCCTTACTTTATTTCCTGTTGATGCCTGAAGGCCGGTATAAGAAAGGCTTCCTGCAGTTACGCCAATTACGCCAGAGTTACCGGAAGTATTCGAATGTGTAGTCCAGTTATTGTTAGAACCGCCGCTTGTAGCTGTGCTGTTGCCACCTATATTATCACCTGCGGTATAGTTGAAAGCTTCGTATAAAGGCTCTGCCCATTTAGCATACAATACCACGTTAGCAGCGCCTAATGTAAATGTAGCACTGCCGGTAGCTGCATAGTTTGTGCCGCTGCCATTGGCTGCTGTGTTCCATCCTGCAAATGTGGATCCTGTTTTTACAAGGCTGCCTGTATTGGCCAGTACTGTTACTATTGAACCAAAATTGTAAGGGCTAAGGCCATCTACAGGTGCGCTGCCACCCGTATTGCCATTGCCATCATACGTTACAGTATAAGTATTAATTGACCATTGTGCAAATAATACTGTGTTAGCAGAAAGATTGCTGATAGTGCCTGCTGCTGCGTAAGGTGTTCCGGTTCCGTCAGCTAAAGTATTCCATCCGGTAAATGTATAACCGGTTTTTACCAGTGTTCCTTGCCCCAAAACGGTTACATTGGAACCAATAGCATAAGGGCTGCTGCCATCTACCGGTGCAGTGCCGCCTGTGTTGGTATTGCCATTGTATGTTACTGTGTAAGTAATGATTGCCCATTGAGCATACAAAGTAACATTGGCTGCAATGCCTGTTATTGTGCTTCCTGCTGCATAAGCAGTCCCGTTTCCGCCTGGATCAGTATTCCAGCCAGTAAAATTGTAGTTTGTTTTTGTGAGCGTACCCTGGCTCAATACCGTTACATTAGAGTTATAGTTGTAAGGGCTGCTGCCATCTACCGGTGCAGTGCCGCCGTCACTTGTATTACCGTCATAGGTTACGGTATAGGTGTTGATTTGCCATTGTGCATATAAGATTGTATTGGCACTGATGTTTGAAATTGTTCCTCCCGAAGAATAGCCAGTGCCGCTTCCCCCTGCATCAGTATTCCAGCCGGTAAAAGTATAGCCTGTTCTAGTAAGTGTTCCTTGCCCCAAAACAGTAACATTGGAACCACTTGCGTAAGGGCTGCTGCCATCTACTGGCACAGAGCCGCCATCATTGCCATTGCCATTGTAAGTAACAGAATAAGTATTGTCAGGTATCCATTGCGCAAAAAGAGTAACATTGGCTGCAATACCGTTTATGGTTGCTGCTGCTGCATAAGGAGTACCGCTTCCGTCAGCGGCTGTATTCCACCCGTTGAATGAAAACCCTGTTTTTGTAAGTGTCCCCTGTCCTAATACAGTTACGTTGGAATTATAATTATAAGGGCTGCTGCCATCTACTGGTGCAGAGCCGCCATCGTTTGTATTGCCGTCATAGGTTACGGTATAGGTATTAATAACCCACTTTGCAAATAATGTGGTATTGGCTGCAGGCATAGAAAAAGTGGACGCCGGGGCCCTGTCTGTTCCGCTTCCATCTGCCAATGTATTCCATCCGCTGAATGTATAGCCCGTTTTTGCAAGGCTGCCTGTATTACCTAACACGGTAACAGTGGCACCTGATGAATAAGGGCTGTTTCCATCTGTGGGTGCAGTACCGCTGGTGTTGGTATTGCCGCTGTAAGTGAGAGAAAAGGTAGTGGGGGCCGATGCGTTTAATTGAATATTATCTAAACGGTTATTGCCCGTGGCATTAGTGGCCCCGGTACCACTCCATCTTAAATATGCAGTTGCAGCATTATCAAGGCCTGTAATGGTTGTAAGGGTTTGTACCGCAAACGCTGTAGGTATAGTAGTAAGTGTTTGGGCAGGCGTCCATGAGGTTCCATTAGTGCTATACTCCCAAACATGGCTGTTGAACCCTGTGGTGGTTCTTTGTGTCGCATAACTTACAACAAGATTAGTAAGGCCGGTCATCGAAAATTTGAATACCATAAATTTCCCATTGGCTGCTAAGCTTGTGCCGCCAAGCGGCGCCAGGCACGCAGGCGATGTGGTAGTGGTCGATAAGCCCGTGGCGCCGCCTGCATTCAGTGCAGTGCCTGCAAAGGCATTCAATTCACTGGCCTGTACCCAGTTGCTTGAGCCATTGGTACCATCAAGATATAAAGTACCAGTACCCACATTGGCTGTATAAAGCTTCGGTGTATTGGGCGAAGCCAATACAGCTGTACCTCCATTAGTCGTGGTTTGAAAGTCCCAGCCGGCAATAAGCGTTTGGCTAAAACCAGATTGGTTAAAACAAATAGCTGAAAGAAGCAAACTGGTGAAAAGCAATCTTGCTGACCTGAAACTTGCTAAAAGATTTCTCATAAATTTTCAATTAAACCGTTTTGAAAAAATTGTTGTGTATATAGTAAATAAAATTCATAGGTGAGAAGCAAAATAATTAACAGGCTGCAAGGTTAAACTAAAAACAAAATGCTTCCAAGCAAAATGCCTTCTGAAGCAG
>CAYRRL010000149.1:0-1300 GCA_964426665.1 uncultured Ferruginibacter sp.
TGCTAATTTAGCATGTATCGGAATTGTTGCATCCAACTTTAAAGACAAACCTATATTTGCTTTGTGCATTTCCTTGGTTTGTGTTTCATTGATATCATATCGTTCATCTCCCATAATATTATGTGTCCCCAGTGAATCGGTGTATGTAAAAGGAACTGACTTGGTACCATATCCAACTGCCCTGGAATGCACCAAATAGCCATAATAAGGGCTCAGTGTCGCACAAATGGCTGTTTCCTTAATAGAAAATAATTTTCCACCAAACAAGAAATGAAAATTGATATAATCCAGATCAAGCAATGCATCATAAGTAAACACATGCGTCATGCCAACAGCTTTTGAATATTACCCAAAAATTGGTTTTATAAAAGAAAACAGGGCGTTTACTATCTTGCGTACAGAATAATACCCTTGTTTCTTTCCGGTTTGCCATGCCTTTGCTACTTTTATTGGCACTCAATACAAATGCAATCATACTTTTTTATTGCCTTTACAGCGCTTTTTGTTTTTCTTGTTGCCGCCAGCAGGGCAAAGCGCAAACCTGTGCAGGGCAACCCCCTGCCGGTTAACTATAAAATACTGCTTGAGCAAAATGTGGCATTTTACAGGGCACTGGATGAGGGGCAAAAGAAAAAGTTTGAAAACCGCATGGCTTCTTTTCTGGCTTCAGTATCTATTAAGGGCATACGCACCGAGGCAGAGGATATAGATAAAATATTGATTGCTGCCAGCGCCGTGATACCTATGTTTGGTTTTAATACATGGCAATACCACAATCTTGCAACGGTGCTGTTGTACCCGGGGCATTTTAATGAAGCATTTGATTTGGATGGGGAAGAAAGGCGTGTAATGGGCATGGTTGGCGATGGCGCCATGAACTACACCATGATACTGAGCCGCCCTGCACTAAGGGAAGGCTTTAAAAACGAAACAGACAAAAACAATACTGCCATACATGAGTTTGTGCACCTGCTTGACAAAATGGATGGCGATACAGATGGCGTGCCGGAAGCATTGCTTGAAAAACAATATACCATACCGTGGATAAACCTGATGCACAAAGAAATTGAAAGCATCATTAAAAACCGCAGCGACATCAACCCTTATGGCGCTGCCAGCAAAACAGAATTTTTTGCTGTGGCATCTGAATACTTTTTTGAACGGCCGCAATTATTAAAGGAGCGCCATCCTGATTTGTTTAAATTAATGGAAGAAATATTTGGCCAAACACCTGCTATTAAAGCTAAAGCAGCACAGGATAAAATTGGGAGGAACGATTCCTGCCCTTGCGGCAGCGGTG
>CAYRRL010000149.1:1310-4721 GCA_964426665.1 uncultured Ferruginibacter sp.
CGAAAAGTACAAGGATTGCCATGGCGGTACCTGAAAAAGGCAGTTCTTTATAACAACTACGCTTTTCTGTTAGCTATGCCTCCATCAGCGAAGGCCTTTCCGAAATTTCATGGTATTTAATTACATCTTTTGCATAGTAATGCACCACCATGCTTTTACGGGTAAGCGACTGGTCAATTATGGGCGTGCCGCCGTGGATGAGGTTGGCATGCCACACCAGCACATCGCCTTTTTTGGCATAAAAAATTTTCTTTTGCAGGCCTTTCTTTTTAATGATTTCGTCCACCACGTCTTCATAATCGGAATATTCCCTTTTGCCTAACTGCAGCAAGTTGCTTGTTTCATTAAAATCACTATTGAGGAGGTATGGCAACTTATGGCTGCCGGGATAATAAAAAAGCGGGCCATTATTATCGTTGGTGTCTTCCAATGCTATCCATGCTGCTATTAAATAGCCTAACGGGTATGTTGTCATGTGTATGCTGTCGGAATGTGCACGCTGGATGCTCCCCTTTGTAAAGGTGAGCGTTTGAAAAGGCACGGCTTCTTTGCCCAGCAAAAAACCAAGAAGCTGTATCAATGCAGGTGTTTGCGTTACATTCTTAATGACAGATGAAATACGGTTGGCGAAAGGCAACTTATTGTCATGCGTTAGTTTGATTAAATGTTGCTGCTCTATCCTCTCCACTTCTTTATTAATGGCTTCCACGGTGGCATCGTCAAAAAACTTTTCCAGCACTATGTAGCCATTGTCTGACCAATTAAGTATCTGCTGCTGCACTGCTTCATCAAAACCAGCAAACCCCGGCTGTGCCGGCGCTAACGTTTTTGAATGGCCCATATCAAGCCATGCACGGGAAGTTTTATCGGGGAAATCTTTGCTGGATATAGAAGCAAACAACGGCTTGTGTATGCCATATTCTTTAAAAGCTTTTTTGTTATGCTGCAGGCTTTTATAATGCAGCAAATTGTACAGCCAGTGGGCCGGTTTAAAGCTTTTTACAATTTCCACCATGCTTTTCATGCAGCAAAGATAGCAAGGGTTAGCAAAATCCTGTTATAAGCGGCATCATACTATATGCGATAAAATAATACCCGTAGCCACAGCGGCATTTAAAGATTCTGCTTCGCCTGTTTTTGGTATGGTGATTTTTTCTTTGCACAAGGCCATCGTTTCGCTGCTGATGCCTTTTGACTCGTTGCCAATAATTAATATGCCTTCCTTTAAAGTGCTGAATTGCTGCAGCGGCTTTCCGTTTAATGCGGCAGCATACGCAGCTACATGGCTGTTTTGCTGCAGCCATTCATTAATATCGGCATACAAAATATTTACCCTGCCCAGGCTGCCCATAGTGCTTTGCACTGTTTTGGGGTTGTACATATCAGCACAGTTGTGTGAGCACACTATGTTTTTTACGCCAAACCAATCGGCAATGCGGATGATAGTGCCAAGGTTGCCGGGGTCTTGTATTGCATCAAGCGCCAATGTTATTTTCCCTTTTGCCTCCACAGGCAATGCCTGCTTCTTTTCAAAAACAGCCAGCACTTCGCCTGCTGTGGCCAGCGAAGAAATTTTCTCCATCTCATGCGGCAGGGCTTCGTTTACCGGGCCGTGGTAGTGTTTTTGCAAAAACATGCTGTTTTGCTGCAGCCAATTGGCTGTTGCCACAATTTCTTTGCATGTAAAATTGCCTGCGGCAACAAGTTCAGCCACTGTTTTGTTACCTTCGGCCACAAACACATGGCCTGCATCCCTTTGTTTTTTGTGGTGCAAACTTTGGATATATTTGGAATGTGTTTTGCTCAACATTGCTAACTCAATTAACTTATTAATTTCTGCCCGTAAGATAACATGATTAACCGGCTCAAAAACATATTGCTTATTTGTTTGCTTATCAGTTCCTGCACAATTGTTAAAAACCGCCAGCCGAATAAGCCTTATGTAATCAGCAGCAGCCCAAATGACATTGAAATAAGCGGGGGGAATTTTTCGGCAGACGAAAGGAATTCCCTGAGGCTAAAAATGGCTACGCAGCTAAGCGACAGCAGCAAAGTGGCTGTAAAAAAATCATGGTTTGTATTTAAAAAAATAGAATACGCACCCGCCTACGATAGTGCATATGCGGCAATATCAGCCAAAAATTTAAGGAATACTTTGCTGCACATGGGCTACTACCAGGCAAAGGAAACATTTGTGGCTGACACAGCTAAAAATTTGGGCGTAACTGTAAAATATAAGATTGCTGCAGGCGCCCCCACCCTTATCGATACCTTCAGCTACCGCCTTAAAAAACAAGAACTGCAGTATCTGGCAGAAAGCTCAAAAAGCGAATCGCTTATAAAAGAAAACGAGCCTGTAACAAAAGCAAATGTGCTGGGCGAAATAAACCGGTTGGTTGAATTGTTCCGCAACAATGGTTATTACAAATTTACACCTGAAGAATTGCGGATGAGGGGCGACACTAGCATTGAGGCATTGACAAGCGTGTCTGACGACCCTTTTGAAACGCTGCGGCTGCTGACAGAAGCCAATGAAAAAAGAAACAAGCCCACCATCAGGCTGGCAATGGTGCTAAACCCCGAGTCGGACAGCACAAGGCTGATGAAGTACCAAATTAATGAAGTAAAAATTTACCCGGATTACAATTCGGAAGATGCACAACGGAACAATGATATTGGCCTGATAAAAGAAACTCTGGAAAATTCGTCTTTATTGCTGTACCATGATACAGCCCTGATTGTAAAAAGAAAATTTTTGCTGAGGCAGCTGGGTTTTAAAAAAGGCGACTTGTACAGCCAGGAAAAATACAACAGCACACTGTCAAATTTTTCACGTACAGGTGTATGGCAGAATGTAGCCATTGTAACAACAGAAGAAAAAAGCGGCGACAGCGTTGGCAAAATAAACATGGCCATACAGTTGCTGCCTGCAAAAAAATATGGCTTTGAAGGGAATATAGAAACCAGTTTTTCCACCGGCAGCAACAGCAATACTGTAAACGTAGCCAGCGCTGGCAACCTGCTGGGCATTTCAGGCAACCTATCATTGCAAAGCCGGAATGCAGGGAGGCAGGGCATAAAAATTACCCATGCATTGCGTGCTGGTATCGAGCTGAATACAAACGCAGGGGCCAGTGCAGACAATTTTATTAACTCAAGCGAAATAAGTTATACTAACACGATAGCTGTGCCAAAACTGCTCTACCCTTTTAATTCTATTAAAAACCTTGACAAACTATATTCAAAGCAAACTTTCTTCAGTACCAATATTGGCCATTCAGACCGCATTGGGCTTTTTAAGTTAAATACTTTTGGCTTTGCAGTTGGTTATGAGTTTGGGTTAAGGCCCAATTCCACCATTACTATAAAGCCGCTGAATATAGAGTTTACTAACCTGTATAGCCGTACGGC
>CAYRRL010000149.1:4821-7206 GCA_964426665.1 uncultured Ferruginibacter sp.
CGATGCTGAATGTACCTGGGCATGGGACTATGCAAAACATTCCTTCCTTATCCATGGCATTGTTGGGATAGGCTTGCCTGCCAGTTCAAAAGATTCTACCCTCCCATTTTTTAAACAATATTTTGGCGGCGGCCCCAATAGCATGAGGGGTTGGCCGGTAAGGGGCATTGGGCCGGGCAGCCAGGGGCTTGTAAGGTTTGAAGACAGGACACTGAACGACCGCACCGGCGATATGCGTATTGAGGCAAACGTTGAATACAGGGCACATGTAGCGCAACTGATACCAAACACACTGGCATTGAAATGGGCTTTATTTGCGGATATTGGCAATGTGTGGAATTTTAAAAACACCAGGCCCGACAGGCAATACGACAGCACTCAATTCCACTGGAACTTAAAAGATTTTTACAAACAGCTTGGCGTAAACCTTGGCACCGGCTTCCGGCTCGATTTCAATTATGTTGCTATCCGCCTCGATTTTGGCTTCCGCTTTAAGCGCCCCGAGCTATCGGAAAACGATGGGTGGAAAATACCGTCCATTAGTTTTGATGATTTGTTTGGCAAGCTTTTTAGAAAAGGCAACAAGGATGAGTACCGGAGATGGAGGTACGAAAACTTTAACTTCACCATCAGCCTTAACTACCCTTTTTAAAGGTTTAAGGTTTGGGGTTTATCGAAGCTTCAAAGCTTTCCATTGTTTCAGCATTGCTTACTGCCAAATCGCCAATGGCAGTGCGGCGCAGGCTGCTGAGGTAAGCGCCGCAACCAAGCGCCTGGCCAAAATCATGGGCAAGGCTTCTTATGTATGTGCCGGTAGAGCAGCAAACTTTAAAGGCAACAACAGGCAAATTGATTTCTGTTATTTCAAAATTGTAAATAACAATGCTTCTTGCTTTCAATTCCACTTCCTCTCCCCTTCTTGCCAGTTCGTATAAAGCCACACCCTCTTTTTTTATGGCAGAATAAACCGGCGGCATTTGCTGGATAGAGCCTGTGAATTGCTTTGCAGTATTGTGCAATAAAGCTTCTGTTACAAAGCTGTAATCTTTTGGGTTTTCAGGATTGCTTTCAAGGTCATACGTTGGCGTTACAGCTCCCAAAGTAAAATGCCCGGTGTATTCCTTTTGCTGCGCCATGTATTCGTTTATTTTCTTTGTAAACTTGCCTGTGCACACAATAAGCAGGCCTGTAGCCAGTGGGTCAAGGGTGCCGGCGTGGCCAATTTTTTTAATCTGCAAAAGGTTACGCAGCTTGCGCACTACATCAAACGATGTCCAGTGAAGCGGCTTATCAATCAATATAGTTTTGCCTTCCAGAAAAGTTTGCTGCAGCGCCGGGTTAATGGGTATGCGTTCTTTTTTCGTCTCGCTTTGATGCTGGCCTGTTTTGGCTAAATGCTTTTGGCGGTATGTTTCTTTTTTGGGCAATATTTCAATTTGCGGCAAAGATAGAAGATACAAATTGAGCAAGTGAATATTGGTTTTATTCAACCAGGCTTGCACAAAAATTATTTTCTTTTTGCAGCCTCTTTAATCATCCTTTCCAATACCTTAATATCGATATCTGCCAATTTTTTGATATAAAGGCAGCCGCCGCCCCTTTTATGCTTCCCAAGTTTTTTCAATTCATCATCATTCGGGCTGGCATTTAAACCTATATATAATGTGAGGTTAGCTTTGCGTGGCGAAAAACCAATGATAAACCAATCCACTTCCCTGCCAGTAGCAGGGCTTTTATAGCGCACATTGCCAAATCCAATAATTGCAGCACCCCACATTTTGGGTTTTTCTTTTGTGGCCTTTTCCATCAATTTTATTATTGCCACACAGTCATTGCGTTTTTGCTCATCAGGTATGCCTGCAATAAAATCTTCCACATTTGCTGCGGTTTGCTTTGTTTTTATTTCTACTACTTTGCCCATGGTTTTAAATATTTTGTTGACCTGATTATGTGCAGCCATTTTTAACACGTGGTTCAACTGTAACAGTTGCTAAGGTAAAACTATGCTGTTAAAATAAATTAGACAAGCAATTAGCATATACGGCTCAAACGGGCTCTTTCACCAAATGGTAAGAATACCTAAAAGCTTGTGCATCACCATGCCCATTGTTTGTTGGGGGCACGGCTGGAAATTTTAAATTTATAACGTGCCTGAAGGCTTTGGCTGTAAAGAATGCAGCGCCACTGAAGATGCAAAATGAACCAATGCCCGTACCAAAAAATCCCCTAAAATGACCTACCTTCGCCGCCTCATAAAACGAGGAACAGACGGAATGAAGCACATCAGGAATTTTTGCATTATTGCCCATATTGACCACGGAAAAAGCACGCTGGCAGACCGCCTTTTGGAACATACCAAAACCATCAGCGAACGGGATATGATGA
>CAYRRL010000150.1:0-2406 GCA_964426665.1 uncultured Ferruginibacter sp.
TTTTACCGGCATGTCGTTTACTGTGCCTGATAATACGAGCAGGGATGTTTCGGTGAGGCTGTCGCTTAACTGCGGTTTTGGTGGTTCTAATTCAGACGGGGACGATTTTGTGTTCAGGCTTTCCAGCGCCAACTTTACAACAGCCGGTTCTTCCACCAGTTCACAAAAAGCTGCCTTTGCCGCTGCTGTATCCACCAATGGAAGGAATGTCCTTGATGTGGTAGCTACGAAGCTTCTCTTTACACAACAGCCGCAATCGAATGTTTCTATCAATAATAATTTTTCTCCTGCTGTTACGGTTACTGCAACAGATGCGTGCGGCAACGTGGATAAAGGTTTTGTTGGTACAATTAATATCACATCGTCTGGTACTTTGTTAAGCAGCCCACAATCTGCCGCCGCTTCCGCAGGTATAGCTTCCTTTTCAGGCATTTCACATACAGCCGCTGGCGGGCCATTTAATTTAACAGCTTCCTCCACAGGCCTTACTTCTGCAGTGAGCAACCCATTTAATGTAACGCTCTCAACAACCCTTGGGTCAGGGGATTTGATGATTGTAGGGTTTGACACTTATGTTACCGGCGGCTCTGACCTTGTTTCAATTGCCAATTTTGTGCCGCTGCTGCCAACAACAACATTCACTATTGCCAATGCAGTGTATGACTGGATAGCACCGGCTGGCGTAAGGCAGGACAGGTGGTACAATGGCAATAACAATAGTGGCATCCCTTTTTCTGTAGGCGTCCCATTTGCTAAATTCACATATAACGGATCCGGCAACATAGCCGCAGGCTCCATACTCTGTATTACAATTACCGGCTCTGGGATAATTTCGGGCATCACTGTAAACGGTGTTGACCGGTATGCAGATTTTAATATTACAAACGCAACGGGCGCTGATGGCAAAACCACTTCAACAAATATTGCTATCAGCTCCTCTGTGCCCGACGCATGGTTCTTAATGCAAGGCGATTTTAACCCGCTGTTTACTGATGCCAGCGATGGAACGAACTTGTACAGGACTTTTAATGGTGTAGTATTTGGGGGCTTGCAAACAAACGGTACCTTTCAATCTTTTGCCCTTGCAGGCAATGCAGGCGGAAACAGAGTTTCAAGAGTACATCCTAATATGGAGTGCGTGGCTATTTCTACTGGCGGAGGCTCCACAGCGGCTTTCTATGGATACTACAAAGCAACTTCGCTCCACACCGGTTCACACAGAAATTTAATGAAGGCAATTGCTGCCTACGGTGGTACAAACTGGAATAAAGCCACTACTGGGAATGTTGATGGGAACGACTTGTCTGGGGATGCTACATGCACTAATGCATTTTCAGTTACTAGCAATGTGTCGCCAGGTTTTTGGGCAGGCGATGTATCCACAGATTGGTTTGATTGCAATAATTGGGATGATTTTAATGTGCCCACATCAAGCACCGATGTATTAATTACAAATAGTGCTGTGAATAATGCCCAAATAAATTATTTATCAACCAAAGCAGCGCAATTCAATTATACCGGCGATGCCAAATCATTGAATATAATTGGTAAGCAGTTAATAATACAGAATACCGGGGCCACAGTCAATACACTTAACATAGCCGGCAGCCTAACAATTAACACCATTAACGGTTTGGATATGAATGATGGGGTAGCCGGCACTGTTGACGGTACCATTAACTTAACTGGCAGCTGGACAAATAATTTCAGCAACGGTTTTGATGCTGGGGAATCGCTGATAAATTTTAATGGCCCATCAGGCCAGGGGCTTACAGCCTTAGATGGAGAGACTTTTTACAACTTTACCAATAGCAACACCGGAGGGGGCGTAGTATTGGCCAATACAAATACTAATATTACAGTTAATAATGTTTTTTCTTTAACTAACGGCATACTTACTATCAACCAAAATACGCTTACGCTTAATGGCACAGCTACAGGCAGTGGCACCATCACGGGTTCTGCTAACTCTAATTTGGTAATTGGCGGCACAGCCGGCGGTGCCTTAGGCACGTTGAATTTTACAGCGGGCAGCCGTTTGCTTAATAACATTACAATGAACAGGACAGGCGCTGCTGCTTCTGCAACATTAGGCACTGACCTTTCAATAAATACATTAGCCACCATAACTTCTGGTATACTTAATGCCGGTACAAATAGCTTTAGCGGTACTGGCGGGCTTACAATGACGGGGGGCGAATTGCAGGTAGCAAGGGCAGGAGTTACTTCGCCAGAGCTATCGGGAACTTATACTTTGTCTGCTGGCGCTGTGAACTTTACAGGCACAGGCAACCAAACAATACGCCCTATTAATTATTATGACCTTACCTGCAGTTCAACCGGTGGCAGAACATTGCCTAATGGCACAATTGGGGTTGCCAATAATTTTAATAAGGTGGGAACCAA
>CAYRRL010000150.1:2416-7182 GCA_964426665.1 uncultured Ferruginibacter sp.
GCGCCGTTTAGCGCTGGTATTGCCCCCTGAAGCACTTACAATAATTTAACGCTGTAGAACAGCTTTAATACAATTACATCAAAAGTTTTAACAGGCGCTACTGATGTGGAAGGCGATTTGACATTGAACAATAGCATAAAACTTCAATTAGGCGCTAATTATCTCAACCTTAAATCTACTGCTACAAGAACAGCAAGAGTAGCCCCGGTTTCGGGCACCGCATCTATAGATTACACTTTGGGCGCAGGCCGCTTTGTAGTGGAAAGGTATTACCCCGGCAGGAGGAAGTGGCGTATGATAACAGCACCGGTTACTGTAGATGCAACCAATAGTATTTTTAACTCATGGCAAATGGGCGGCGCATCGCCAATAGGCAGTGGCACGTATGTTACAGGCCCTTCGCCTACAGGTGCAAGCGGCAACGGGCTGGATGTGTCACCTTTAAACAACCCCTCTTTAAAAGTATATAATACAAATACCAATGTATGGGACCCTGTTACTAATACAATATCAACCCGTATTTCTGGCATCAATGGAGGCGCAGGGTTGCCTGATAATATTGGCTATTTTATGTTTGTAAGAGGAGACAGGACCCCTGCAAATACAAACGCATTTAACCCATTCGGTGCCGTGTTAGAAACTACACTTAGGGACACAGGCAAAATACAAGTACAGGACTATGATTTTAATGGAAACCCAACTGTGGGCCAGTTTGCGGTGGTTGGCAACCCTTATGCCTCGCCTGTTGATTTCACTTTATTGTCCAGGTCTTCAGGCATGGCGAATAAGTTTTATGCCTGGGACCCTAATATTAATGGCACAAGCGGGGTAGGCGGCTATGTGATACATGATTTTGCCGCAGGCACCGTTACTACAGTCCCTACCGGTCAATCAGGCGTTAGCCAGACAAAAATTATTCAATCTTCGCAGGCTATTGTAGTAGAAACGCAGGCTGGTGCAGCGCCAAAAATTACATTCAATGAAGCAGCCAAGTCTAATCTAAATAACCTTAACCTTTTCAGGCCTGTGCCAAACCCTTTATCTTCTGTTGCAGTTAATCTTCATGCTACAACAGCCGATGGCGAATTCGTTTTGGCTGATGGCGTGATGGCTCAATTCAGGAATGATTTTTCTGACGGGCTAGACCAGTTGGACGGGCAGAAATTTGGCAACATCAATGAAACTTTCAGCATACAGCACGGTACTAATTCCTATATGCTCGAAAGAAGAAAGCCGGTAAAGGCAGGCGACACGATTTTCCTTAGCCTGCGTAAAGCAAGATTATTGCCTTACCGTTTTAACATCATGCTTAATAATACGGATGATAAAAGGTTGGCAGCTTATTTAGTAGATAACTACCTCAATAAAAAAACGCCTGTTAATATAGAAGGCAGCACCTGGGTTGATTTCACTGTAAGTAACACAGCTTCTGCAGCACCCAATCGTTTCTATATTTTATTCAAAAAAGCATTCCGCTTTAATCACATACATGCTAATGTTGTTAAGAAAGACGTGGCTGTGCAGTGGGGCATTGAAGCAGAAACTGAAATGAACAGGTATGAAGTGGAGCGCTCTATTGATGGTGAAGTATTTGAAACAATAGGCTCAGTAAATGCGACTGACGAAAAAAGCGGTATATTGGAGTACAGCCTGCTTGACATGCAACCTGCACCAGGCATATATTACTACCGTATAAAAGGCATCAGCCAATACGGTTCAATTGATTACAGCGATGCAGTAAAAGTAAAAGTGGTAAGGGCGAGTTCAGGAATGTATGTTTATCCTAACCCTGTACGGGGCGGCAAAATAAATATCCAGATGGGCGCATTGCCGGCAGGTATATACACTATAAGAATATTGAGTAATGCAGGCCAGGCAATGTTGCAAAAACAGATAACGCACAATGCCGGCACTGTAACTGAAAGCATCGCTTATACCGAAAGCATAACTGCTGGTACTTATCAATTAGAAGTAACCGGAAGCGATGGGAAAAAACATTCAATAACTGTTATGGTTTCAAAATAGCAATTTGCCGAAACTAATTGCCAGGCCCGTAAGTTTCTTACGGGCTTTTTATTTTCACCTGCTCAAGAAATTATGGCTATATAAAATTGGTAAAGAGAATTGGGCAAAAATATATGGGGCGCCGAAGGCGCCCCATAACAATATAACATCATCCAACTTGCTTACAAAGTAGCCAGCACATCATTCATGCTTCTAACCGCAGCAGCGCTTTTTTCAAATGCGGCTTTTTCTGAATCGTTCAAATCAAAGTCCAGTATTTTTTCCCAACCGCCTTTGCCAATAACCACAGGCACGCCAAGGCAGATATCTTTTTGCCCGTATTCGCCATCTAATGAAACGCAGCAGGTAAAGAGTTTCTTTTCATCCCTCAAAATACTTTCTACCAATGCAGCGCCGGCAGCGCCGGGCGCATACCATGCGCTTGTGCCTATTAAAGCCGTCAGTGTGGCGCCGCCCACCATGGTGTCTTTTACAATTTTATCCTGTTGTTCTGTGCTTAGGAATTTTGTAACCGGCACGCTGTTCCATGTTGCTTTGCTTATTAATGGAATCATGGTAGTATCACCGTGGCCACCTACAACAACTGCATTCAAATCAGACGGGCTGCAGCCAAGGTGCTGGCTCAATTGGTATTTAAACCTTGCGCTGTCAAGCGTGCCGCCCATGCCGATAATCCTGTTCTTAGGCAAACCGGTAGATTTTAATGCCAGGTAAGTCATTGTATCCATCGGGTTACTGATGATAATAATGATAGCATTAGGGGAGTGTTTCAATATATTTTCACATACGCCTTTTACAATGCCTGCATTTACGCCAATCAGTTCCTCCCTTGTCATGCCGGGCTTGCGGGGAAGCCCGCTGGTAACCACCACCACATCGCTGTTGGCAGTTTTGCTATAATCGTTTGTGCTGCCAACAATTTTTGTGTCGAAGCCCAAAAGGGTGGCAGTTTGCATCATATCCTGTGCTTTGCCTTCAGCAATGCCTTCTTTAATATCAAGCAAAACAAGTTCGCTGCACAATTCTTTACGGGCAATATTGTCAGCACAGGTAGCGCCTACTGCACCTGCACCTACTACGGTTACTTTCATGGTAAAAAGTGTTTTATAATGAAGGAAAATTTTTTCGGGGCAAAGGTAAGGGGAGGAGGGCATTAGGCAAATAAGCAAATGCGCAAACGTTGCAAATTGCTGAACTAAAAGGGAAACGGACAACGGTAAACAAGAAACGGGAAACACTTATTCAGTTGCTTCAATTATTGCAGGCACTTCCCCGCCTCCTGCAAATACTTTCGCAAGCCTGCCTTTTGCATCGTACACAAAAATGGCCGGGTAGCGGCTGGGCTGGTATTTTCTGCCAAGCACAAAGTTTGCATCCTGCCCCATTGTAATATTTGGCATTGAAGCTATGTTGTAACCTGCGTAAAATTCTTTTACCAATTTGTAGGGCAATGAGGATGCCATTACAATAGGTATATCCTTTAATTCATCTTTGTAAGCCAGCAGTTCTTTTGTTTCTTTCTGGCAATGCTCACAATCGGGGTTAAAAAATATCAATACGAGCGGTTTGCCTTTGGGCAATTGGTCATTGGTAAATGCTGTGCTGTCTGGTACAGATATGATTGAGAATATTGGAGTTTGCTGAATTTTGTTTAAGCCATTTTCGTCTTGAGGCTGTGCATTGCTGCATAAAGAAGCAATTAATAAAACGATTGGGGGCAATATCTTTTTCAATGATAACATTTTGAGCAAAACTACAATGTTTGTATTGTGGCGGCTTGTTAATTGCACAGCAAAATTTGCCTTTTGCCCCTTGCAACATTTGCCTTACTTTCGCAGCCTCTAAATAAAAATACTAATGGCAACTACAGCAGACATGAGGACAGGGCTTATCATTAAAATTGATGGCAGCCTGTACAGCGTAATTGAATTTGGGCAAAACAAAACAGCCCGTGCAGCAGCAAAAGTGTGGGCAAAATTAAAAGGCGTTGACAACAGCCGCACTATAGAGCAAACATGGAACAGTGGCGAAACCATCTTTCCTGTAAGGGTGGAAAAAAAGCCTTTCCAATACCTTTATAAAGATGACACTGGCTATAGCTTTATGGACAATGAAACCTTTGAGCAAATAACTGTGCCTGAAGCAATGGTGGATGCGCCAAAGTTTTTGAAGGACGGGCAGGAAGTATCAGTATTAATCAATGGCGAAACGGAGCAGCCAATGGGAGTGGAGTTGCCAGATAAAATTGTGCTGATGGTGACATATAGCGAACCGGGCATGAGGGGCGATACAGCTACCAAAACATTAAAACCAGCCACTGTTGAAACAGGCGCTACTGTTAATGTGCCTTTGTTTGTAAACGAAGGCGAACTCATCCGTATCAACACCAAAACGGGTGATTATGTGGAGAGGGTTAAAGAATAAGTATTTTATTTCTTAAATAATTGATGGGCTGTTTAAGTTACAGCCCATTTTTATTTTTGCCTGTTTTTGAGGTTTTTTGCCACATTTTACTGGCTTTTACAAGCATTTTACCCCAAAAAACTGCATTTTTTGTGCTTTTTTATTTTTTAAAATAGTTGTGATTTTGAACTTTCATTCCCTACCTTAGCAGCCCGGCAGGTATTTTAATTAACTGCTTGCTTGTCAGGCTTAGCATATTGAAGCCACAATAAAACCACTCAAATCCAAATCATGGACATCAAACAAATCCAGGAGCTGGTAAAGCTCATCAACAAAAC
>CAYRRL010000151.1:0-7176 GCA_964426665.1 uncultured Ferruginibacter sp.
TTAAAATCTATTTTACCAAACACTAAACTTAAGCGATGATTAACAATCCCCTCAAGAAAAAAATAGACGCTTTTAAAACTGTTGACAAGTTAAAAGAAGCTGATATCTATCCTTTCTTCCGGCCTTTGCAAAGCGATCAGGACACAGAAGTGATTATTGGTTCTAAGCGTATTTTAATGTTTGGTTCAAACAGCTACCTCGGCCTTACCAACCACCCAGAAGTAAAAGAAGCAGCAAAAAAAGCTATTGATAAATATGGCAGCGGCTGTGCCGGCTCCCGTTTTTTAAATGGCACGCTTGACCTGCACCTTGAGCTGGAAGAAGCCCTTGCCCAATTTGTTGGCAAAGAAGGCGCTTTGGTTTTCAGCACGGGCTACCAGGTTAACCTTGGTGTTATCTCTGCGCTTTGCGGCAGGAACGATTATTTGTTTCTTGACGAATGGAACCACGCCTGCATCATTGATGGTGCAAGGCTTTCATTTTCCAAAATATATAAGTATGGCCACTCAGATATGGCGCATCTTGAAAAGCTGCTGGCCAATGCGCCGATTGATGCTTTTAAGTTGATTGCGACTGATGGCGTGTTCAGCATGGAAGGCGATATTGCCAAACTGGATGAGATTACCAACCTTGCTAAGAAATACAATGCTTCTGTTTTTGTGGACGATGCACATTCGCTTGGCGTGCTGGGGCCGGCAGGCCAGGGCACAGCCGCCCATTTCAATAATACGCATAAAGTAGATTTGATAATGGGCACATTCAGCAAATCGCTTGCTTCTATCGGCGGCTTTATTGCAGCAGATAAAAAAGTGATTGAATACCTGAAGCACCATGCCCGTTCGCTCATGTTCAGCGCCAGCATTTCCCCCGGCGCAGCGGCAAGCGCATTGGCTGCCCTGAATGTGATGAAATCGGAACCGGAGCGTATTGAAAAGCTTTGGGAAAACACCAACTATACATTGCAGCAGTTTAAAGAAGCTGGCTTTGATGTGGGCCCAACAGAGTCGCCTATTATACCAATATATGTAAGGGACAATGAAAAAACATTCCTGATGGCGAAGATGCTGATGGACGAGGGCGTGTTTGTAAACCCGGTGGTATCGCCGGCGGTTAGCAGCGAATCATCCATGATAAGGTTTTCTCTTATGGCAACCCATTCGCTGAAACAGATTGATTTTGCAGTGGAAAAAATAAAAAAGGTGGCTTACAAACTTAAGATACCTAATGTGCACCATATTAAAGAAGCAGTAAAGGCATGATACAGGTAAAGCCGGTATCCTCAAAAAAGGAGTTAGCCGCATTTATTGATTTCCCTCACGATTTGTACAAAACCGACAGCAATTATGTGCCGGAACTGCATATAGCGCAAAGGGATTTATTATCGCCTGGCAAGCACCCGTTTCATAACCATTCGCAGGTGCAATGTTTTTTGGCGTATGATGGCGGTGTGATTAAAGGCAGGATTGCTGCGGTGATGAACAATAACCATAACAAATTCAAAAATGCCAAAGACGGTTTTTTTGGTTTTTATGATGTGGTGGATGATAAGGAGGTTTCAAAATTATTATTGAAAGAGGCCGGGGCCTGGTTAAAAAATAAAGGCGCTGATAAAATGGTGGGGCCGGTTAACCCATCTACAAACGAGGCTTGTGGCTTATTGGTTGAAGGTTTTGACGCACCGCCTGTGGCGATGATGACATACAACAAGCCGTATTATGCTGATTTGCTGGCAGCAGAAGGTTTTGTTAAGCAAACTGATTTACTGGCTTATGACTTGCCAACCAGCTCAGTTGATAAACGCACTATTCAATTGAAAGATGCTTTATTAAAAAGATTAAACAACAACGGCATCACCATCAGGAATGTGGACTTGAAGAATTTTAAAAGCGATGTAGAGAAAATACTGGAAGTGTATAATACAGCCTGGGCGGAGAATACTGGTTTTGTGCCCATGACAGAGGAAGAATTCAAGTACCTGGCCAAGGATTTGAAAATGATTTTGGACAAAGATTTTTGTTTATTGGCTGAACATAATGGAAAAGTCATTGGTTTTGCTTTAGCGATACCTGACATAAACCAGGTTTTAATAAAGATTAAAAGAGGCCGGTTGTTCCCCACCGGCATTTTTAAATTGCTGTTTGGCAAAGGCAAAATAGATTATGTAAGGGTGCTGGCGCTTGGTGTGGTGGAAGGGTACAGGAAGATGGGAATAGAAGCTGTTTTTTATGCGGACATTATTCAACAGGCCGCAGCAAAAAAAATAAAAGGCGGCGAAGCATCGTGGATACTGGAACATAATGAAATGATGAACAATGGGCTGAAAAAACTGAATGCAACTGTATATAAGCGCTACAGGATTTTAGAGAAAGCATTATGAGCGAAAGAGTATTGATAACAGGTGCAAGTGGTTTTTTAGGCTATCATATTATTAATGCAGCGGTGCAAAATGGGTACGAAGTGTATGCTGCAATAAGAAAGAGCAGCAATATTAAACATCTTGAACAGTTGCCAATCAATTATGTAATGCCTGATTACAGGGACAAAGGGGCGCTGGAAAAGTTATTTGAAGAAAAGCAGTTTGATTATGTAATACATGCAGCAGGCATTACAAAATCAAACGATGCTGCTGAGTATGATTTGGTAAACAATATTTATACCCAAAACCTGGCAACGGCCGCTGCAAAAAGCAATAAAGTAAAGCGGTTTGTTTTTGTAAGCAGCCTGGCTGCTTTGGGGCCATTAAAAAACACTGCAGGAAACATAACTGAAGATACAATCCCAAACCCTGTAACAGCTTATGGCGCAAGCAAACTGAATGCAGAAAACAATTTGAAAAACTCCAATATCCCTGTTACAATTTTGCGGCCAACTGCCATTTACGGCCCACGTGAAAGGGATATTTTTATTGTAGCCAAAACGCTTAACAAAGGTGTTGATGCTTACATAGGAAGAGTAAACCAACGGTTGAGTTTTGTTTATGGTGCAGACATGGGCGAAGTTGCGGTTAAAGCATTAAAGCAAACTGGCGGAATCGCCAGTTATAATATCACAGATGGGAACAGTTACAGCAGGTATGCGTACGCCGATATTGTGAAAAAGTTATTGGGGAAAAAGGCATTCCGGTTTCATTTGCCTTTGCCGGTTATTAAGGCAATATTTTTTGTGGCAGAAAAAATAAATAAATCCATGAACAGGGTTTCACCGGTAAGTATAGAGAAATTAAATGAGCTGGTGGCGGAAAACTGGGTTTGCGATATAAGCAAGGCAAAAAAAGAACTGGGTTTTGAACCAAAGTTTGATTTAGAAAGAGGTTTGGCGGCATCGGTGCAGTGGTACAAGGAAAACAAATGGCTGTAAATTAATTGTTGAATGGCTGCATGGTTAAATTGTTGGCAGCGGCTCAAATTAAGGCTCATCAGCAACTCAAGCCGTTTAGCAATGCATCAATAAAAGAATAATTTTTTACTTAAAAGGAAATAAACATGGAACAAAATGTAAAACCGGCAAAAGGGAAACTTGGCATACTGGTTCCCGGTATGGGCGCAGTGGCCACTACATTTATCGCCGGGGTAGAAGCTGTTAAAAAAGGGCTTGCGCAACCCATCGGTTCATTAACGCAAATGGGCAATATCCGTATTGGCAAAAGAACAGAAAACAGGAACCCTAAAATAAATGAGTTTGTTCCGCTGGCGCAACTGGATGAAATTGTTTTTGGCGGCTGGGATATTTATGAGGATAATGTATATGAGGCAGCCATGAATGCAAAAGTGCTTGAAGCGTCTTTGCTGAATGCGATTAAACCAGAACTGGAAGCAATCAAACCGATGAAAGCTGTGTTTGATAAATCCTATGTTCAAAACCTCGACGGGACAAATGTAAAGCAAGCCGCTACCAAATATGATTTGGCTATGGCGCTGATTGCAGATATTGAAAACTTTAATGCACAGAACAAATGCACCCGTTCTGTAATGGTATGGTGCGGCAGCACAGAAAAATATATAGAGGTGTCTTCTGTTCATCAATCAATTGAAAGTTTTGAAATTGGGTTGAAGAACAACGATGAGAATATTTCGCCAAGCATGATATATGCTTATGCGGCTTTAAAAACCGAAACACCGTTTGCAAACGGGGCGCCTAACTTAACGTGTGATATACCTGCATTGGTAGAGTTGTCAAAAGAAACAGGCACGCCAATCGGGGGCAAAGATTTTAAAACAGGCCAAACATTAATGAAAACTATTTTGGCTCCTGGCCTTCATGCAAGGGCATTAGGCGTAAGGGGCTGGTTTTCCACCAACATTCTCGGAAACAGGGACGGCTATGTGCTTGACCACCCTGATAATTTCAAAACGAAAGAAGTTTCGAAATTGAGCGTGCTTGATGAAATTTTCAAACCAGAGGCAAGCCCGGAATTGTATGGCGAGTTGTACCATAAAGTAAGGATTAATTATTACCCTCCTCACGGCGATAACAAAGAAAGCTGGGATAATATTGACATCTTTGGCTGGCTGGGCTACAGCATGCAAATCAAAATAAATTTCCTTTGCCGTGATTCTATTTTGGCAGCGCCAATTGTGCTTGACCTTGCATTGTTCCTCGATTTGGCCAAGCGTGCAGAAATGAGCGGCATACAGGAATGGCTGTCGTTCTACTTCAAGTCGCCACAAACAATGGAAGGCCTGGCGCCGGAACACGATATATTTAAACAATTAATAAAACTGCAAAATACTTTGCGCCATATAATGGGCGAGGATTTGATAACGCATTTGGGGCTTGACTATTACCAGGAAGTTGCGGAAGTGATGCAGTAGTTTTTTAAAAGATGAGAGTTGGTTGATAATACCATTATGTGCGCTAAATGCAGATAATGGTATTTATTTATCCGGTACAAAAAGAAAATATGGTTTTTACTATCAATAACAAGGCAGCAAAAAAAATGGCAGCGGCAGCAATGCTGCTGCTTGCGTTGTTTGGCAATGCTTTTGTGGCCAATGCACAGTCAACTATTGTAAAGGGTTTTATAAGGGATGCCATCACCAAAAGGCCCATGCCATTCGTAACGGTTGTGTTTAAAGACGGCAAGGGAGTATCAAGCGACGATAACGGCAGCTATTCAATTGAGACAAAAAACATGAAGCTGAACACCGTTATTTTTTCTTATGTTGGCTATACGTCTGTTTCTAAAAAAGTGAAGCCCGGCGAAGAACAGTCATTTGATATTGAGCTTGAAATGAATTCTTCTATGAAAGAAGTGGTGGTGAAAAGGGGCAGGGGCAAGTACAGGAACAAAAACAACCCCGCTGTGGAGCTGATTGACAAGGTGATTGAAAACAAAGAGAAAAACCGCATAACGGCTTATGACTATGTGCAGTACCAGGAATACGAAAAAATAGGGCTTTCGCTCAGCAATACCCCAGAAAAAATTTTGAAGAACAAGCTCTTCAGGAGTTTTAAATTCATGATGGAGAATGTGGATACCACCACAGTACCCGGCAAATCGCTGCTGCCCATTTACCTTGAAGAAAATATATCTGACAAATATTACCGCAAAGAGCCTTTTGCCAAAAAAGAAAGAGTGCTGGGGCAAAAGAAAGTGAACTATGGGGATTTTATTGACAATGCCGGCATAAGTTCTTATATCAAATCGCTGTATGCAGACATTAATATTTACGATAACAATATTCCCCTGCTGCAACAGCAATTTTTAAGCCCTATTGCAGATATGGGCCCTGCATTTTACCGCTATTATATTCGGGACACTACTGAGCTTGACGGCATCAAGCTCATACGGCTTTATTTTACCCCAAAAAATCCCAATGACCTTATTTTCCGCGGCACTATGTTTATTACGCTTGATGGCAATTATTCTATTCAAAAAATAGAAATGACAATCAGCAAAAAAGCGAATGTGAACTGGACAAGGGAACTGCAGATAAAACAGGATTTTGAAAAAGGCCCTGATGGCCGCTACCATGTTGTGAAGAGTGATATGTTTACCGAATTTGAATTGGTAAGGAGCAGCACAGGCAGCATGTATGGCGAAAGGCTGGTATCGTTTAAAAAATTTAAAATAAATGAACCTGCGCCCGACAGTATTTACCAGGCGAAAGACATTGTAAAGGTTTTTGATGAAACTGCCCCGGTAAACGACAGTTTTTGGGTGGCCAACAGGCATACGCCTTTGTCTAACACAGAAGCCAGGGCTTATTATAATATTGACAGCCTTAAGAACACAAAGAAGTTTAAAACTTTTATGACGGTGGTAACGGCTTTGTTTACCGGCTACGTGGTGCTTGGCCCTTATGAAATAGGCAATACCAATACTTTTTACAGTTTTAACCCTGTTGAGGGTTTCAGGCTACGGGTTGGCGGAAGGACAACGCCACGCTTTAACCCCAATTTATATTTTGAGCATTACATAGCGTATGGATTTAAAGATGAACGTTTCAAATATGCTTTTAACACTACCTATTCATTCAACCATAAATCTATTTATTCTTTTCCCATGCATTTCCTGCGCCTTGGCTATCAGTACGACATGAAGATACCTGGGCAGGAATTGCAGTTTGTGCAGGAAGACAATTTCCTTCTGTCGTTTAAAAGAGGCAAGAACGACAGGTGGATTTATAACAAAATTGCTAAAGCAGAGTACGTGCATGAGTTTGGGAAAAATATCATGCTTTCTTTCGGCTTTAAAAATACCCAGCAGGAACCTGCGGGGGCGATTACTTACCAGAAACCCGGTGCAGACTCAACTGATTTTATACCCGGCATTACTACAACTGAGTTGTCTGGCGAATTACGGTGGGCGCCTGGCGAGCAATTTTACCAGGGAAAAAATTACCGCATACCTATCGTAAATAAATACCCCATTTTCAGGCTGAGGTATATTAAGGGTGTAAAAAACTTTTTTGGCGGCGATTATAATTACCATAACCTGAACCTGTATGCAGAGAAAAGGTTTTATATGAGCCAGCTTGGCTTCACAGATATTACTGCTGAGGGCGGCTATATTTTTGGGCAGGTGCCTTTCCCTTTGCTAACTGTGCACAGGGCAAACCAAACATTTGCTTACCAGCTAAACTCGTACAACCTTATGAACTTTCTTGAGTTTGTAAGCGACCATTATGCAGCAGTGAATTTTGATGTGCATTTCAATGGGTTTTTCCTGAACAA
>CAYRRL010000152.1:0-7035 GCA_964426665.1 uncultured Ferruginibacter sp.
CAGTTGTATGGCAATGTTGCAGCGCATACGCTCACGTTTGTTGTGCTGGTTGTCTGGCTTTTTATAGTTAGGTTCAGCGTCAATATCGAATCGCAACCAACAGAATTAACTAATGTGTCTTGATAAGTTCCCGTTGCATTGTAGCTGTTGCCATTCCATATAAACGGCAAGTTGTTCTGGCACACAGCAGTGTCTTTTGTACTTGTTGAAACAGGTTTTACCGTAATAATTAATGATGCTGTGTCTGCACATTGGCCAGCAGTGGGCGTAAAAGTATATACAGTTGTTCCGGGAGTGGATGTGCTTACGGAAGGGCTCCATGTGCCGGTAACAGGTACTGTGTTTGTCGAACTTGTTGGCAGCACAGGCGCAGCAGCGTTTTGGCAAATCGGGGAAACCGGCGTAAATGCTGGCTCTGTTTTTGGAGGTGCTATAAGTGTTACTTCTGCAGTCAATGTTTGGTATGGTATTACACAGCCATAATTAAAATACCCGGGTACGCCATTAGAAGTATAATTTACATAAGCACCGTTATTGATAGCAGCAGAGCCGCCCGTCGTGCCATTTACATTTATCAATTGTGCAGGGTTATAAGAAACCGTGTCCCTGCAACTGGCACCAAAATCCATTATCAAAGTTCTTGTGGCGGCTGGGCCATTGTTAGCAAAATGGCCTACATTATTGGTTACTGTATTAGAGCATTGAAATAATACATACATTGTGTCTTTCAGGTTGGCAAAACTGTTATAAGATGTATTCAACGCATTGCTTGTAATCAAAACCACATTAGCGCCGGCAGGCAATACGCCGCTTACAGGCGCAGGCAATAAATACCCGCCACCTGTTATTGTTGCATTTACATTACTTATAAAAGTTGGGTTGGTGCACAAGCCCTGCCATGGGTCATTTGCCCCGCCTGAAGCGGTGAACGTGGGCCAGGTGACATTGAGCGATGTGTAATTCAATGGCGACTGCCCAACCTGGAAAAAAACCATTTCCTGGTCGTATTCATTTGGCGAGCAAGCATCCACTAAAATACTTTTTATCTGGAAACAGCCAGGCTGTACGATTGGCGAATTAGACACAGCACAATTACTGGCATCTGTTACCGTTACCACGTAAGTGCCTTCGCACAAATTGGTGATGGTTTGCGTTGTGCCGCCATTGTCCCACGAAAAAGTATAAGGCGAAGTGCCGCCAACCACATCTACAGTGGCAGTGCCATCGCATATGCCCGTGCAGGAAGGGTTGGTGCCATGGGCAAAAATTACGGGCGGCGGCGTAATGGTAACTGTGGTGGTTACAGAGTCGGGGCAATTTATACCCTGATCGAAAACATATTTTACAGTGTAGGTACCGGGGCTGCTCAATGATGGGGTAATCGACCCTGTTGTGCTGTTAATATTTAACCCTGCAGGCGTAGCAGAAAATGTGCCGCCGGGAAAAGCGCTTAAGTTAACCGGTTGTGGCGAA
Source organism: uncultured Ferruginibacter sp. (assembly GCA_964426665.1). Classification (GTDB taxonomy): domain Bacteria; phylum Bacteroidota; class Bacteroidia; order Chitinophagales; family Chitinophagaceae; genus Ferruginibacter. The sequence continues at coordinate 1,474 of CAYRRL010000152.1, forward strand.
CTTACAGTAGTGCAAAATGTTGATGGCGTATAACTGATAGCAGGTGGTGCCACAACTGAAAAATCAGCTGTGTAATTATTGCCCGAATTATTTACATACAATGTATCCGAGCAACCGCTGGTGCTGTTGTCATCGCCAACCACCTGGTAATACACTTCAATAACATAATTGCCCGGCGGCCTTGCTGTAAGGTCAAGATTTAAATTATTCCTTTGCCATTTTTGGTCATTGGGGCTGCATGGGCCGCCTGTGGGGAAACTGCTGCCGCTGCAATTATCAAAAAATGGCAGCGGCACAACTGTAAAAACGGGGTTGGCGGGGCGGCTGCCCTGCAGGTAAATGGTATAATAAAAAGTTGCGCCGCAAACATTGGCTGTAACTGTTTTAAATGTTTTTACTTCTGCGCCGTTTAATACTAAGTAGTTTGAGTTTTGAACGTAAGTGCCCAGATTAGCCCCGGTGAATGTATTAGAGCCAATCAAATCAACACCTGTTCCGGTTGTATTATAAAAACCTGAAGAAACACTGTTGTTGGCACATGTGCCGATATAAGGCGCTGTAGCAAACGAGCCAAAGTTGCAATTGTCAACACTCAGTATCAATACAACAAGCGAATCGCAACCAATGCTGCTGGTTAATGTGTCGTAATAGGTGCCTGCAACGGAGTATGAATTGCCTTGCCAACTATATGGCAACGAACTGGGGCAAACACTGGCAATAGTTGTGTCTACAAATGAATTAATAAACAACACCCGGTTAAGCGTACTATCGGTAATGTATGTCCAGTTATCTATTAACCTTTGGTTTCCCCAGGAACCATTGTTGAGCGTACTGTTGTTGGTGCTGCCGCAAGTAGCACGTGGCGGGCTGCAGGTGCCGCACTGGTCCCAGTTGTGAACGCCTCCACCCGAACTATTTACGCCTGCTGTTGCATCCAGCAAAGGCGTTACCGAGCAGTTGCTGCCAACAGGCAGGTTGGTGTCGTTCCAAAATAAAGTATTGTCGGGCGCACCCGGGCCATTTAAACGTGTAACCCTTATGCCGCCAAAAATTTCAATATCCGATTGCACAAAATGTGTTTCGCCAATTTTTTCGATAGCAATTTTTATCGTCATTGGCTGCCATGACGGAATGGGGTTGCCCAGGCCATCAAGCCCGTTAAAAGGGACTGAATTAACGCCATTGTGAAAAACTACTGTATCAATAACATCGACAGGGTCGGTATAAACGCCGTTATTGTTTACATCAATGTATATAATGCCTTCTTTTGTAAAATTAGCAACAGTAAAATTAATATTCGATACAGAAGTACATGCAGTAGGCCTAACAAACGTTACATCAGAAATAGAAGGCACAACCGGGTCATGTATCAAGGGCTCTGTTATTTGGCCGGTGCCTGCAGCTATATTGAACCGTACTGCTGAAGCAGGGAGCCCGGGGTCAAAAGGAGCAAAAAATATTTTGTTTTTCTTGCCGCAGTTCGCATTGTCTGGCCCCAGCAATGGGTTAGGCCCGGAGTAAGAAACGCTTTGATAAGCGGATACGCATGAACCAGGCGCAGTACGCACACCCAGTGTATCAGAATCAATTGTATAATTTAACCCGTTCAACCCTGAATAGGTTGCTGAATATTGATAGCCTGCAGGAGTAAGGAAATACAAAGTAAAATCTGGTTCAACACCAGTGGAAGCATCATGCCCATGCAGGCTCTCCGTCCATACCCTGCCGGGCAGGTTGGTGCCGCCCGCAGTGTACACATTCAGCGATGGGCATACTACATCGTTGCCATCATTGCCGGCAGGGGTAGCCATTAATGTCCAGATGCCCTCTGTGGCAGCCGTTACTGTTACCTGCGCCGTTGTGCACTGGTTGCCGATAGTATTGCCAATGGTGCAGGTGCTATGAAAACCTGTTGGTGTGTAAATATCTATCACCCAGTTGCCGGCATTGTTGTCATCCGTCCTTATTACATTCCAGTCAATCTTTTCGCCTGCCTTTGCATAAGCATATAAGTAGAAAACACCTTCTTTGGCAGCCGAGCCATTCAACGGCCCGCTGCCATTGCAATTTCTTGGTGGCGTGGGTGGCGTGGTAAAAGTTTGCGTAACGCCATAGCTTATGCCAGCAGCATTTACTGCAAAAGTGGTAACATAATATGTTGTGGCAGGTTGCAGCCCCGTGAGCGACGTTGTAAAAGGGCCTGTCCCATTTACTGCGTTATAAATTACTGCGCCGCCAACTGTGCTGTTTGTATCAGTAATTGGGCTTGTGCTGTATATCACGCCACTTTGTGTGATAGTTGAGCCGCCATCGCTTGTAATGTTGCCCCCTGCGGTTGCAGTTGTGCTGGTGATGCTGCTTACCGGGGTAGTGGTTACAGTTGGTACAGTTAATACGGCAATTGTTTTTGTGCCTTGCGCAGGCGCAGACCCACAGGTAGTAGGCGAACCAGAAAATGTAAGGTTTGCTGGTGCTAAAGCAGATGCGGTAATAGAATGCCCTGCAACAGCACCCGCTGAAATATCTGCCGTTACCCAAAAGTACCCTGCGGTTCCGGTGGCTATTGCCTGGCTAAACCCGCTAAAGTTTATTGGACTGGTTGCAAGCCCGGTAGTAACAGTGCTTAACACTGTAGCCGAAGCAAATGAGTTGGTGGCGGAATACCAAAATTTATAATTCACCAAATCGCCAGCAACCAATCCTGTATTCGTAAACGGGAAAGAAAAATTAGTGAGCGTAAGATTTGCGTTAGCACCTATCGTAAAGTTTGTAAGTATATTGTTGGTTGTCCCATTTCCAACATTACCTGCTGCCACAGCTGTGCCCGGGCCTAAGGTAACGTCAGCGCAATAAGCTGCTGTGGAAGTACCGCATATCACCACATTCTGGATATTCAATGTGCGGCTATTGTTCCCTGTTATATAAAAACGTATTGGTGCCGTTGTGCCATTGGCAACGGGAATTGAAAGCCCTGTCATTGAAACATTGGTGGGTGCGCCGGCTGATGTAGATGTAATATCAGCAGTTACGCCTATTGGCGTAGTGCCATTGTACAGGTTTGCAGTTAACCTTGTTCCTGAGCCGTTATTTTCATATGCAGAAAAAGTAATGCTTGTTATAACAAGGTTATTGCCAGGGGCCGGCGTTATTGGGAATTCCAGGTAAATGCCATTAGCTGTGTTAACAGTGCCCGGCCAGTTTACGCCCCCGGGTTTAGGGAAACTTTGGTAGGTACCATACGCCGGGGCACTCATGCCGCTGCCAATTATTTCCGTATTGCCCATGGTGGAAGCACCGGAGTTGGCAGTTTGAGCGGTGGAAGATGCCAGCGACCATGTTTGGCAAAATTGGGCGGATGATTTTACTGAAAGAAAAAAAGAAAAACTAAGGAGTAAAAGGAAAGCAACCCGTTTCCGGCAACTAAACAAAAAACAAAAAGCAGGGCGTTCCCTATGCAGCAGCGATGCTGCATCTGTAATCAATTTCTCATAAGAATTACTCAGTAGTTTTTTTTCATTCACCTCTGTCTGAATTGGAAAGGGAGATGTATTTTTTAATGCCGCTTACGGTTTTTTTATCAAAAGTTTACTTTTATCGTTTTGGTAAATTGTTTTTATCCCCGCCACTATGCAAGAAAAAACAGCGGGTTGCCGGGCAAACAATCTCATATAGCAACCAGCCATTAAAAATACATCGTAAGTTACTTTCTTTCAGTATGCCGGGGGCTTGTTTTACAACCGATTATATTTTTTTTTACGCAATCGTTGCCGTATTAAAAAATTACATGCGGAAGAGGGAAAATAAACGGCGAAGGGCATGCAATGCATGCCCTTCGCCGTTTGAAAAGATTATTAGCCAAAGTGTTATTTATAATCGCCCAAAGTTTCGGGCAATTGAGCCAGTGCTTTTGCCAGCTGCTCATCATTTGGCGCAATGCCATGCCATTCATGGCTTCCTTCCATAAAGTCAACCCCTTTGCCCATTGCCGTTTTCATCAAAATAACAACGGGCTTTTTATTGCCCAGCAATGTTTTTGCGTATTTCAAAGTTTTTACCACCTCATCCATATCGTTGCCGCTTTCCAAATGCACTACTTCCCAGCCAAATGCGTCAAACTTACTGGCAAGGTTCAACAGGTTCATTACCTTATCTGTTGGCCCGTCAATTTGCTGGCCGTTCCAATCCACGGTAGCTATTAAATTATCCACCTTGTGGTGTGGCGCAAACATAGCCGCCTCCCAATTCTGGCCTTCATCCAGTTCGCCATCGCCATGCAAAGAATATACTACGCTATTATCGTTGTTGAATTTTTTTGCCAATGCTGCGCCTATGGCAACGCTCATGCCCTGCCCCAAAGACCCGCTTGCCATGCGTACACCGGGCAAGTGCTCATGCGTGGTTGGGTGCCCCTGCAGGCGGCTGTTAATGCGGCGGAAGGTTTTCAATTCATCGGTTGAAAAATAACCGCTCCTTGCCAACACACTGTAAAAAACAGGGGAAATATGGCCGTTGCTCACAAAAAAAATATCTTCGCCCACTCCGTCCATTTTAAAATCGGGGTTGTGGTTCATCACTTCAAAATACAGGGCAGTCAAGTATTCAGTACAGCCAAGGGAACCGCCGGGGTGGCCGCTTTGGCATCCATGCACCATGCGCACAATATCCCTTCGTATCTGGCTGGCTATTGCTTTTAAATCTTTCATTAAAAATATTTTAAGTTTTGAAGCAGTTTTTTCCCGGAAGTGGAAGTCTTGGTTTCAGCAAAACTTTTCGCCGGTTTTTTTATGGGGTATTTTGGGCGCAAACCTACTTAATTAAGGGCAACTGTAAAGGAGAAATTTTAAACTGCTGCTGCTTTCAATAATAAGAACTTGGTTTTGTCGTTTCATACTATACGAATAGTCCATCTTGAAAACTTTTATGCGTACTTTTTTGCACTAAAATTTTAAAAACCGGCCTATTTTAACTATGTTGCAATGCTAAAACATTGCCTTTGTACCCCACCGAAACCTGTTTAATTTGTAAACTTAATTGTTCCTGGCATGGCTAATATTTTACTAAGCGGATTTTTGGCTTTTGTAATCACTTTCTTCTCCATCCCTGTAATTATACAGGTGGCCAGGCAAAAGAAAATGTTTGACGAGCCTGACGAACGCAAGGTGCATAAAATGGTTATCCCAACGCTTGGCGGCCTGGGTATTTTTGCCGGGTTCATTTTGGCCTCCCTCCTTGGCGCCCCTGTTCACACTTTAGAATTGCAGTATTTTGTGGCAGCGGCTATCGTAATTTTCTTCCTTGGCATCAAAGACGATATATTGGTGCTTTCGCCTGCCAAAAAATTTATCGGCCAGTTAGTTGCCGCAGGCATTGTTATCAAGTTTGGCGGTGTGCATATTGATAATATGTACGGTTTTCTGGGCATTGGCCCAATACCGAAAATTGCAAGCATTGTATTTACTCTTTTTACCATTGTTGTAATAACCAATTCATTCAACCTTATTGATGGCGTGGATGGGCTGGCAGGCACGCTTGGGCTGGTTACATCTGCAGTGTTTGGCAGTT
>CAYRRL010000153.1:0-7003 GCA_964426665.1 uncultured Ferruginibacter sp.
GATACAACCGATAGTTTTTTATCGCTGCCAGCAATAAGCCATGCCCAGCCGCTGCCAAACCTTGCTTTGGCTGTATCGTTGAATTTTGTTTTGAACGCATCCATCGAGCCAAATGTGCTGTTGATTGCATCCGTTAATTTGCCGCCTGGTTCCGTTGTTTTTGGTGACAGGCTTTTCCAAAACAACTCATGGTTGTAATGCCCGCCTGCATTATTGCGCATTTTCATGCCGTATTTCGACACTTCTTTCAAAATGCTTTCAATCGTTTTGCCTTCATCCAGTTTTTCTTCGTGGGCTGCTTCGTTCAAATTTTTACAATAAGCTGCCGCATGTTTGGTATAGTGTATTTCCATTGTCAGCGCATCAATAGAAGGCTCCAGGGCATTGTATGCATAAGGCAACGGCTCCTGGCTAAAAGCATTGTGTATTATATTGCTGTTGTTTTTTCCTGCGGCAAACAATTTATTGGCTGATGGGCCGGCAAGCAAAGTGCCTGCGCCAACTGCTGCAGTGGTTGCAATAAATTTTCTTCTTGATGTATTTTTCATAACGTAAAATTTAGGAAAGTAAAATTACACAAGCTCTTTGGCATGGCCCCGTCTTTTAACAATTGGCGCCAATAATTTGCCTGCGCTTTTAAAAAGCCGGTAATAAAATTCTTTGTTGAACAATTGCGAATCATGCATGGCCTTGTAGGTAAGGAATGCGCCAACGGGTATAAGTATAAACACAGCCATCCACATGCCTGTCACCGCTGAGGTAATATTTTCTTTGGCAAACTTTTCGCCGAAGATATTAAGCAGGTGGAAAAGGATGAAAAATATAATAGCCACCACCAGCGGCGTGCCCAGCCCGCCTTTGCGGATGATGGAGCCCAACGGCGCCCCAATAAAAAACAATACCAGGCAAGCCAAAGAAAAAGAAAATTTGCGGTGCCATTCAATATTACTGTAGCGGATTTCTGTTAGCCTTGTTTCCCAAACGGCAACATTAAATTCAAAAGAATACCGCAGCGAATTGGCAAAACCCTCTGCCAGGCCAGGTACAGATTGCTTTGCTGAATCGGGCAGGGCATCCGTAAAATTTTTTATGTTTTTTGCAGTTGGCTTTGCTTTGGCCCACACACTGTCCGGCAGGTTTAAGTATTTAAAAATATTATCTGCTTCTTTGAATATCTTCTTTTTAAAACTGTCTTCTGCTTTTTTCAGCGAATCAATGTTTTTGTTAAGCTGGCGCAGGCTCAGCATTTTTGAGTCGTTCCTGAATATGGTGTCTGAAGTATTTTTCATTTGCAGCGACGACATATCAAACAGCTTCTTGTATTCTTTAAATTCCACTTGTATAAATTCTGTGGCGGTGTCGGCCATGTTGCCACGCTCCTGGTAGCGAACGCCATTTTGCAGCGTAAATTCCATAAACCTTTTATCAGCCGATACACCCATCACGCCCTTCTCTGCAACAATGCTGTTGTCCTGCAGGTTGCTTTGCATCTCATATATCACCACGTTGTGCAGTGTTTTTTGGTCCTTGTCTTTCTTGCCCACTTTAATAGCATAACCCGGTATTTGCGTATAAAACCTGCCTTCCTTTAAGTCAAGCGCTGGTTTTTTATATACAATATCGTAGTACAAAGTTTTAAACCGCAGGTTGGCCACGGGTATTACATTGTTGGCAAAAAAGAAACTTACCACGCAAAGGAACATAGAGAAAATAGTAATGGGCCGCATAAAACGCAGCAGCGAAATGCCGGATGATTTGATGGCTACCAGTTCAAAGCTTTCGCCCAGGTTGCCAAACGTCATGATGGAAGAAATGAGGATGGCAATGGGTATGGCCAATATAAGGAGCGAAGCGCTGGCGTACCATAAAAATTTTGACACAGTAACAAAATCAAGCCCCTTGCCCACGAGGTCGTCAACATACTTCCACAGGCTTTGCATCATCAGTATAAAAAAAGCAATAATAAAGGTGATGATAAAAGGCCCGATGAAAGCTTTGAAAACAAGTTTGTCTAATTTTTTTACCATGCGGCCTGCGGGGCGGTTATTTGATTTATGTTTACAAAACAAGAAAATACAATGGGCACAAAAATAACCCTTTCTGATAAGGAACTTGAACTGGTTTGCAATACAGGGTGGATTTTAACTAAACATGCCGTGATGCAAAAAGTATATTGCCTGTTTGGCGAAGCGGTGCCATTGCTTGAAAATTTTTTGCTAGAAAACAGGGATGCATTGCCAGCAGAGGTTTTTTCGCTTCCGCCAAAAATATCAAAAGGCGAAAATTATAAATTGCTGCCATATGCCATGCTTGATTACCCAAGGCATTTTGGCAAAGATGATACGCTGGCCGTCCGTATATTTTTTTGGTGGGGGAATTTTTTTAGTGTGAGCCTGCAGCTGTCTGGCCAGTGCAAAGAAAATACTGTTAGCAAACTGAAAGAACAATTTGAATGGCTTGGGCAAGAAGGGTATTTTATATGTGTGGGCGAAAGCCCTTGGGAGCATCACTTTGAGGAAAACAATTTTATTGCGGTGAACAAATGCAGCAGGAAAGAGTTTGAAAGCATATTGCGCCGCCCTTTTATAAAAATTGCAAAAAAAATCCCCTTGCAAGAGTGGGGGTTTGTGCCGGCATTTATTGAGAATGCCTTTACGGGGTTGGTTTCGCTGCTAAAAAATAATGGCTAAGCGCCCAGCCGGTGGAACAAATCTTTTATCTGGTATTCCCACAACTGGCTTTGGTCTTTTATTTCCTTTTTATCAGCAAAATCTTTTACTACAAGAATGGTTTGGTTGGTTACTTCCGATTTGTCAATGCTGAATTCAAAATACTCGTCTTTTGGGGCGCTCAACCAGTGGAACCTTACGAATTTGTCTTCTTCGCTTTCCATCAATTGGGCTTTGTCTGTGTTTCCATTCCACGAAAAACTAAAGACGCCGTCCCTTTCATCCACTTTGTCTGCAAACCACTCCTGCAGGCCCGCCGGTGTACGTAAAAAATCATACAAAATCCTCGGAGAGCACCTTACAGGGTATTCCAGCGTGTATAAAACTTTCTTGCTCATCACTAATAATTAAATCAATTCTTCAATAGTGCAATAATAGCAAATAAAATGTGGGAACAAAATATTTTGCCATTTATTTTTACCCTAAAAAAAGCCCGGTGGCAAAGGAAGTTTGCCAATCTTTTTTTGGGGCTGTATTGCTTTGCTGCAAATAATTTTTTTTGGGAGTTGGAAAACATCTACATTAGTTGAACCAATTGAAAGCTCTTTTAAACAATTTCCTGTGATTAGCCACACTAACTGACTCTCTTTTTGTTAAACCAAAAGGCTTATGGGTATGCGGCAATTAAAAATAACCAAGTCCATCACTAACCGGGAAAGCCAAAGCTTAGAAAAATACCTGCAGGAAATTGGCAAAGTAGAATTGATAAACCCGGAGGAAGAAGTAAAATTAGCAGTGAAAATAAAACAGGGCGATGAACGGGCGCTGGAAAGACTCACAAAAGCAAACCTTCGTTTTGTGGTGTCTGTTGCCAAGCAATACCAAAACCAGGGGCTTACCCTTGCCGATTTAATTAACGAAGGGAATGTAGGGCTGATAAAAGCAGCACGCCGTTTTGACGAGACCAGAGGCTTTAAATTTATTTCATACGCAGTATGGTGGATACGCCAAAGCATATTGCAGGCCCTGGCAGAGCAGGCAAGGATTGTGCGGCTGCCATTAAACAAAGTAGGCCTTACCAACCGCATCAGCAAGGCTTACTCACAACTTGAACAGGAATTCGAAAGGGACCCAACAGCAGAAGAGATAGCGCACACGCTTGATATAGGTGCAGAAGAAGTGTCGGCTGCATTAGGCGCTTCCATCAGGCATGTGAGCATGGACCAGCCTTTTTCAGAGGGCGAAGATGGCTCGTTGCTGGATGTAATGGCCAACCCCAATGTTGACCCCACCGACAGGCAACTGGCATTTTACGAATCATTGTCAGAGGAAATAAACCGTTCTTTAAGCACACTTACCGAGCGGCAGAAAGAGGTTGTGCGGTATTTCTTTGGCATTGGCGTTGACCATGCGCTAAGCCTTGAAGATATTGGCGAGCGCTACAACCTTACAAGGGAAAGGGTACGGCAGATAAAAGACAAAGCGATAACGAAACTTCGTTCAGTGTCAAGATGCAAATTGTTGAAGCCTTATTTGGGATAAGATTTTATACATTTGCAACCTTATTTTTAAAGTGGATCTTTTATGGTTCACTTTTTTATTTGAAAACGGATAAAATAGAACAAAGTGTTTAATTCTTTAAGTGAGAAGTTAGAAAGTGCTTTTAAAAATTTAAAGGGCGAAGGGCGTATCAATGAACTCAATATTGCCAACACAGTAAAAGATATCCGCCGTGCATTAGTTGATGCGGACGTGAATTATAAGATAGCAAAAGAGTTTACTGATAAAGTAAAAGACAAAGCGCTTGGCAGCAAAGTGTTATTAGCTGTGAACCCCGGCCAGCAGATGGTGAAGATTGTGCAGGATGAATTAACCGAATTAATGGGCGGCACAGAGAGTGAGTTCAATATCACTGGAAACCCTGCCATTATTTTAATTGCAGGGCTGCAGGGTAGTGGTAAAACAACTTTCAGCGGCAAGCTGGCTAATTATCTTAAAACAAAAAAGGGCAAGTCGCCCTTGCTGGTAGCAGCAGATATTTACAGGCCCGCCGCTATAGACCAGTTGGAAGTATTGGGCGGCCAAATTGGCGTGGATGTATATGCTGAAAGGGAAAATAAAGATGCAGTAAGCATAGCACAAAATGCTATTAAGGAAGCAAAGGCCAAGAATAAGAATGTTATCATTATAGACACTGCCGGCCGCCTGGCTGTTGACGAAGCAATGATGGCCGAAGTGGCGAATGTAAAGGCTGCCATTAACCCGCAGGAAATATTGTTTGTGGTTGACAGCATGACAGGGCAGGATGCAGTAAACACTGCCGCAGCTTTTAATGAGCGCCTTGATTTTAGCGGCGTGGTATTGACAAAATTGGATGGCGATACAAGGGGCGGTGCTGCACTGTCAATCAAATACACTGTAAACAAACCCATCAAGTTCAGCAGCAGCGGCGAAAAGATGGAAACGCTTGATGTGTTTTACCCCGAAAGGATGGCGCAGCGTATTTTGGGAATGGGCGATATTGTAAGCCTTGTTGAAAAAGCACAAGAGCAATTTGACGAAGCCGAAGCAAAAAAACTGGAAAAGAAAATCCGTAAAAACCAGTTTGACTTTGAGGATTTTAAAACCCAGCTCCAGCAAATAAAAAAAATGGGCAACCTGAAGGATTTATTGGGCATGATACCGGGCGTGGGCAAGCAAATAAAAGACCTTGATATAAATGATGATGCTTTTAAAGGCATCGAGGCAATGATAAACTCGATGACATTGCATGAAAGGCGCAACCCCGATGTGATAAACCCAAGCCGCAAGCAGCGCATAGCTAAGGGCAGCGGCAAAGACATTGCGGAGGTAAACCAGTTTTTAAAGCAGTTTGAGCAAATGAAAGACATGATGAAGATGATGAACAAAATGCCAATGGGCAGGATGCCGGGTATGGGCATGGGCAGAAGATAAAAAGGGGAAAAAAGATTAGGGCCGCCGCAGGCGGCCCTTTTTATTTGCCAAAAATCAGCAGTAATTTTATCCGCTCCCCGGCAACCTTTTGTAGCATGCAGCCGATTATTATGCAAACCAACAAAGAAAGCCGGGGAAAAGAACCAATAACAAAAGGAGAAAATTTTGCCAGACAGGCAGCAGCTCAAAAATATTATCCAGGGTTGTGTTACTGCAAACAGGCAGAGCCAGAAAGAGTTTTACCAACTCTACTATGGTTTTGCTATGGGTATTTGTATGCGCTATTGTAATACCAACGATGATGCGATGGAGGTGGCAAACGATGGGTTTCTTAAAATATTCCGCACGCTGCCACAGTTTGAGCCCCGCCACGAAAACTTTGAAGCCTCGTTGATGGGCTGGATGAAAAGCATTATTGTCAACACTGCCATAGACCATTTCCGGAAAAACAAAAACAACTACCTGGTAGGCGACATTAAAGAAGAACACCAGGAAATGACAGCTACAGGTGCATCTGCCATTGACCGTATGGGATATAAAGAAATAATGGAACTGGTGCAGCAACTGTCGCCGGGCTACAGGGCGGTGTTCAGCCTGCATATTATTGACGGGTACAAGCATGAAGAAATAGCGGAGCAGTTGAATATTTCTGTAGGCACATCTAAATCAAACCTTGCCAAGGCAAGAGCCAATATCCAGAAAATGCTTAAGGAAGCAAACATTAAATTTTATGAACAGCAAAAAGCCGTTTGAACATATTGAAGACAGAATAAAGCAAGCTGCTGAAAATTACCAGCCGCCCTTTGATGCAAAGGCATGGAAGGCGATGGAAGCAAAGCTTGATGGCGACAAGAAAAAGCGAAGGCCTTTTATATGGTGGCTTGCTATACCCTTATTGCTTGCCGGTTTGTATGGCATATACAAAGTAAGCAACGGCAACAAGCAAACAATCGTTTCGGCAGGCAAACAGGAAGTTGTGGAAAAAGCCAATGAAGAGGCAACAGCAGGCAATGAAAGCAATAACGCTACAGCCAGCAACACACCAACAGAAAAAAATGACAGGCAAAAAAATATTGAACAAACCGGAAAGGATTTTTCGAAACCTTCTGGCAATAGCAGCCTTAATGCAAGTGGAGGGGATGGCTTGCCAAAACCAACATCTGGCCCTTTTAAAAACAGCTATAGTATTACAAAGGCAAAAAGTATCAAAAAAGTGCCTGTAAATAAAATTGGTTATACAAAAAAAGGAAAGCTGGGTTCAGTAACCAATAGCGGTGAAGTTGGCATGGCAGATGAAAATAATATTGCTGCAAATGAGAAGCCAGCAACAAATGATGAGCTCAGCAACACTGATGCTGCAAAAGTTGATAGGAAGAGCG
>CAYRRL010000154.1:0-6968 GCA_964426665.1 uncultured Ferruginibacter sp.
GCGGCTTTTTATTTGTACGGAATAATTTTTTTGCAGGGAGAAGCCTGGCAAAAGGAAAACCCATCTGGAAAAATACATTCCGGGTTTGCCAATTTTAAAATAGGCAGCTTTTTGCAGCAACGCAGCGGTAAATAATTGAAGGCCTGTTTTGGAAAAGCAGGGCAACCGGTTTTTGAAAAACTAACAACCGGCAGTTGAAAAGAATAAATGAAAATACAGCAAGCTGTTGCCATAGCATTTGTTGTTTTTTCAGGCAAAGAGTTTATTGCCCGACAACATCCAGTTTAAAGCCGCTGTTCACAAGCACAGAGGCTCCTGAAAATGTATTTAACGAATGGCAAACTGCGTTGGAATTTACTATTGGGTAATTGGCTGCGCCGGTTTTAATAATTGCATCAATGTATTGGTTAGGCACAATGCCGCAACTCCAGTTAGCTGCATTTTCCCATTCAGTGCTTACAGCACCTGTCCATTCGCTGGCAAATTTTAAAGCGATGGGCGTGCTGATGGTGGAGGCGCCGTTGGTTTGTATACAGCGGTATTTGTACCCGTAAAAATTTTGTGGCAGGTTTTTTAGAATAAGCACATTGGTTGTTGCTCCGCTGTAAAAGGCGTTGTTGGCAATATCAGCAAAACCGCTTCCTGTATCTACCTGCCATTTATAAGAGAACCCACTCGCTGCATTTACAGAAAAATAAGTGGAGGCACCGGGGCATAGTTTCCTTTCTGTTATTTCATTGCACTGGCTTGCATACAATAGCGTGGCAGAATCAAGATAAAAACTTGTATCAGCGCCAATGTTCATTTTAAACCTGTATTGCACGGGCACGCCGCTTGTATAAATGCCAAGGATGTCGGTATAATTAAATTGCCTTTGCATAAAAGCGCCATTTGCAACAAGTGTTTGTATTGGTATATATGCGGTATCAAACGGCAATTTCCTTTCAACAACAAGGGACATGCCCGATGATATTTTTACAGACAAAAGAAAGTTTGCGTTGCATTCATCCATCGTTGCAGATTGTGTGTGCAGTTGTTTTATAAAATACGCAAAAGCATTTTTCATATCCGGTACCCCATAACCAGTGCGGTCATCAGGGTTTGCGTGCCTGTCTGCTGATTTTCGTATGCCTTCCATCAAATCCATATTCTTTATTTCGGGGAAAGCCTGCCACAAACAGGTAACTATTCCTGCCATAATTGGGCATGCATAAGAAGTGCCGTTGCCGGAAACCGGGAAGCCAGTGCTGGTACTGGCAACAATTGCCCCTACACCAATTGCGGCAACATCGGGCTTAATTTGCCCATCGCTGTTTGGGCCATAGCTGCTAAAACTGCCCGGGGCCCTGTTGGCATTTACAGCGCCTACCGTAAGTGCGCTATCGGCGTCGGCTAAGGTGGAAATATAGTGCCATATTTCGTTGCCGTCGTTGCCGGCGGCGGCTACCACCATCATTCCTTTTTTTGCTGCAAGGTTAGCTGCACGTGCCATCATGGTTTTATTGCCCGTCATGTCAGCATAAGTATAATCAAAAGCGCTGTTGTCAAAAGTGGTGTAGCCAAGCGATACGGACAATACATCCACACCAAGGCTGTCTGCCTTTTCTGCTGCTGCTGCCCAATTTTGTTCTTCCACAGGGTATTCAGTAAAAATATCTTCTGTCCTGTATAAATAATAAGATGCAGCAGGCGCTGTGCCAACAAAAGTGCCGGGCATATTGGCTGCAATAGTGCTGAAGACTTTCATGCCATGGCTGTCATCGTCTTCCACAGTGCTGTTATTGCTTACAAAATCCCAAGTGCCGAGAATTTGGTTGTTGTTTCTGGCGCTGTCGAATGTTGGCAGTATGGTGTAGTTATAAAAGCCGTCATCAGTAATGCACATAAGCATATTCTGGCCACGAAATCCATAGTTGTGAAGAAAATTGGCATTGTGCAAATTCAATTGCGGCAATGAAGACCCGTAATCATAAAAATCATTAATGTTCTGTGTTGACGCAACAGTAGCCGGCCTCTCCGTATGCGGCGGTGTTAGCTTTTTGTTCACAAGGCGAAGCGATTGGTTCATCCTTGCGCCAACAGGCACAGATGATTCAACAAAACTGAAATTGTTTATTGTTGCCAAAGCATTTTGGCCTGTTGTGGAAATACAAACCTGGTTGAGCCATTTGCTTGTATTGATGATGGAAACATTTGCCACATTGCGTATGCTTTGAAGATAGCCGGGGTTAATCGGCAAATCAGTTGAATCAATAGATATGTTATATCTTGTTCTCCTGTCAATAGAACGTTGCGAAAGGAATTGGGAAGGGTTGCTTACTGAATAAGGCGTGCCTGTTTTGTTTTTTAGCCGGATGATATAACGTGAAAATTGTGCATGGCTTTGCATACACAGGGCAAGGGAAAAAAATAATAGAGGCAAACATTTCTTCATAGGCAAAACTTCTTTGCAACAATTTGTAAAGTTAAGGCAATGCTGTGAAAGGCTTAATAGGCTTGTTTGCAACAACTATCTGTCCATGAGATAACCATTGATATTATAATAAGTACTGCTGCCGGCGGGGCAACCTTCAGAAGAAATAGTATCGCCTTGCCCAAGAATCATGTTAGACACTATTAAACAGGATGTATTATTTAAAGTTGTCTTGCAAGTTTGATTAGGCACAGCACCTGTAACATCAATACCACCCGGCAGCATTGATGAACTGCTGCTATATGTTGAGCTATTAACTATAACAAACTGTTTGCCTGCCGGCACAGTAAAAGGGGCAGCTAAAACATTAATTGTTTTCCATTCCACGGCTTTATCAACCAAAAAAGCGCCAATAGGCGTCTTCCACACGTGTACAATACTATTTTCGCTGGCGCCAATAAAAGTTCTAGCATTGGCACCCCCGCCTCTCACATGTGAGAACAGGCTATTGCCATCTATCGTCAAATAAGTTTCGGAGGAAGGTATATACAAATTTTTTCCCGGAGGCACTGTATAGTTTATACCGGTATCAATTACAACAGATGTTACATTTTTAAAACCATCCGGCATAGTAAGAGAGCCAGAAACAAAACCACCGTTTGCTGAATAGTAAGCAGTATCTGTATGCCCGCTATGTGTTGCATAACCTGCATTGTCAGCATAGTTAGCATGTGTTGCATTATCAGCATTAGTTGCATGCCCTGCATTTTCTGAATACATACTGCTGTCTGCATATTGTGCATGTGTTGCATTGTCTGCATAAAAAGCATACGGCACACTCCAGAATTGCGAACAACCCATCGTTATATAACTATAGCCGCCTGCTATATCAATTTCTGTACGCAACCATTTAGTGCCGCTGCCCCAGTTTACATTATTGAAAGCGCCGGACAAAACTGTGCCATTGCCAATAACAACCGAAAACAAACCTGTGTTGTCAGTGTTTGGGCGCTGGCTTTCCTGGTACAATACAGGGCCATTGTTGCTGCCTTGCAAAATGGTAAACCGTATTGTTACTATTTGATTGATTACTGCCTGGCCGGTATTATCGTAAGCCACGCCCTGATAATTGATGCCTTGAGGCGATTGGGCATTTGATACAAAAGCAAGAATTGCAAGCAAGGTTAAAAGAGTGAATTTTTTCATTGAAGGATATTTTTAAATTAAATGAATTGTTTGTCAAGCATGATGAAAAACTTTTTCATGGCTACTGTTTTACAATCTTCTTGAAATAGATAACATTATTTTTTTCGTCAATAAGGCGGGCGGTATATACACCTGCGCTCATGCCTTTCAGGTTGAGCTTGCTGCCCGTGATGGTTATATTTAAGACAACCCTGCCAACCGCATCATATAATTGCAGCCGCTTTGCTTTTGTGATGTCGCCTTTTATTACCAGTTCTTCTTTAAAAGGGTTTGGGAAAAACGAAAACCCTGCTGTTGGTGCAGGCACTATAATAGGGCTAGGCTTGCCCTGGAAGAAACCTTGGTATAATGAGCCACTGGTAGTACTGAGCATGCCTATAATAGGCTCACCAACAGCAGTACGGAGTTTGATGCCGCCGGCGGTATAAGTTTCGCCACAGGTGTTGGCAATCTTTCTTTCGGTTTGTGCAAATGCTGCAACAGAGGAAATAAACAGCAGCAGCGTAGTAAATATTTTCATTGCAAAATTTTAGGTGCGTTTGTAAAGCAGTTTAGGAAAAGAGATATAAATATACTGCAATGTTGGCTGGCAGCAGAAATTTTTTACTGCCATGCAAAAGCCGGCCAATTTTATGCCGGCTTATAAGAATTACCATTAAACTATTTTAAAAAATGCCTTTTTCTGCCAGGTATTTAAACAATTTTTCCAATGGAGCGCTGCTGTTGTATAATAACTGAGTGGCTTTGCCATCAACCGTTGTGGAAAGGTTCCAGTCTGCATTGGCATCAGCATCGTTGTGTGTGGCGGTGGCTACTTTGCTTTCATCTTTGTTATACACACTTATGGTAGTAATATTATTAGCGTCAGTTGATTTTTTAAAACTGCCAATGAGTTCGCTGTTATTGTAAATTTTGTTTTCCTTTATTAATATATCAGCAGGTGCCTTGGGCGCATTCGTATTTGCAACTGGTGCTGTATTTACTACTACAGTTACAGGTTCCCTGAAAATTTTCCCATCATTGGAAACCACAAACTGCCTTTCAGCATTTGGGTCAATCTGGTTTTCTTTTACAAGCCCGGCATCCACTATTTTTTTTGCGATGGCTTTAATGCCCGAAAAGGCATCGGGGAAAATGTTAGCGGAATTACCCGTGCCGGAAAAAGTTACTTTGTAAAAGGTGCCAACATGGTTGCCCTGTTGGCTATAGGGAAGGTCGGATACATCTTTTATTGCAAAAAGAGCTAATTCAGTCTTATTCAAATTTTGCAGGCTTAGGTCGGCGCCGCCCAAAAGCCCTTTACTTTTCTTTATTAAATAAAAGGCATCCTGCCCGTCAACTTTTACAAGGCCACTGCTTTTTTCAACTTCCACATTTTGTGAAAATGAAACAAGGCATAAAAAAGATATGGCAATAAGGGAGAATATTTTTTTCATATACAATTTGTTTCAGCAATTATAATAAAAGTAATGAAAACTAAAGTTTTTGAAATATAACTACAGCCAGTACAGCGCCTGCAATAGGCGCAACCACAGGCACCCAACTATAACCCCAATCGCTGTCACGTTTATTTTTTATTGGCAAAATAAAATGTAATAATCTTGGGCCTAAATCCCTTGCAGGGTTGATGGCATACCCGGTGCTGCCGCCTAAGGATAGCCCAATTGCAAGAACAAGCAATGCAACCGGCAACGCATCAAGCGAACCCAATTTACTTTCTGGGGAACTTAAAAACAATACACCCAGCATCAGCATAAATGTGCCAATCAATTCACTGATAAAATTATTAAAAGTGCTTCTGATGGCTGGTGCTGTGCAAAACACGGCAAGCTTTAAATCTTTGTTTTCTGTTTCATCAAAATGCTGGCGGTAGCTTAACCACACTAAGAATGAGCCAAACATAGCGCCGAGTATTTGTGCTGCGATGTACAAAGGCACATTGCTCCAGTCGTTATTTTTTACTGCAAGGCCAATAGTAACAGCAGGGTTAAGGTGTGCGCCGCTGCCTGCAGCACTTGAATACACACCTACAAACACGGCCATAGCCCAGCCAAAGGTTATCACAATCCAGCCGCTGCCATTGCCTTTTGTTTTGCTTAATACTACATTGGCCACAACACCATTGCCGAGCAATAATAAAATGGACGTGCCAACAAATTCTGAAATGAAAGGGGACATGTTTAGAGTTTTGAATTATGAGTTATAAGTTGAATGGTTTTTTGCTTTTTTACTTTAATAAATAGCCTGTTGCTAAGTTTTTAAAGTTATTTATCTGCTCTTCAATCCATTGCTCATTCTTATTTAATTCGCTGGCCATGATGTTTGCAACAACCGGCGCAGCTTCTATTGCCGCTTTGGCATCTAAAAAAAGCAAACGGATCCTCCTTGCCAAAATATCCTCCACAGTTATTGCCATTTCATTTTGCACAAACCATTTAGCTTCAGCTTTTGTGTATGGATAGTTTGCATGTATTTTTTCTGACAATGAAATATTATGTTCCATTGACTTTTTTATTGCTGCTGCGTCGCTGCCATAAATGGAAAGATGGGAATTCTCTGCATCATTTTTATAGCCATGTATTTTTAATTCTTTAGTCTTGCAAGCAGTTTTTTTTAAGCCTGAATATTCTATTGCTTTGTCAACTGCATGTTCAGCCATGCTTCTGTAGGTTGTCCATTTGCCGCCAGTAACATGGATTAAACCTGATGGCAAAATTTCAATATGGTGGCCACGTGGCATTACAGCGGTTTTCTTTTTATCGCCGCTCTTTGCTAATGGGCGCAAACCAACAAAAACCGATTGTACATCTTTATAAGTAATATTTGCAGAAGCGTAGCGGTTAAAATGCTGGATAATAAAATCAATTTCTTCTTTTAATGCTTTCGGTTCTGTAGAAATATTTTCAATTGGCGTATCTGTAGTGCCAAGCAATAATTTATCGTGCCATGGTATGGCAAACAACACCCTGCCGTCATCTGTCTTTGGCACCATTAACCCTGCAATGCCTTCAAAGAATTTTTTGGCAACTACTAAATGTATTCCCTGTGATGGCGCAATGGTTTGCTTGTTGTTGCCTTCCGCCATTTGCAAGACCTCATCAGCGAATACACCCGTTGCATTAATAACAACTTTTGTATTTATTTCAATTGTTTCGCCTGTTGTTTCATCTTTTGCAATAATGCCCTTTATCCTCTTTCCATCTTTAATAAACCCTGTTACAGAGAAATAATTAATAACAGTTGCACCTTGTTCCGTGGCTGTTTGTGCAAGGTTGATAGCCAAGCGGCTGTCATCAAACTGCCCGTCAAAATATAAAACGCCGCCTGTTAATTTATCAGCGGCTAAGCC
>CAYRRL010000155.1:0-6930 GCA_964426665.1 uncultured Ferruginibacter sp.
TGGCTCTTCACGCCTCATGACCTATAAATAAACCAAATAGTATCCTGCCCGCTTGAAGCGCCCGGGCCGGGTTAATCACCATTGCACCGCTACTTTGCCAATGCTCTTTCTCATTTCTAAATATTCATGTGCAGCCGCCAATTCGTTTGCTTTGAAAATTTTGCCAACCGTTGGGACAAACACGCCTTCATTATATAAACGGATAACTGCTTCCAAACACCTTTGTATTATTTCTGGTTTATTATCGGCAATCTTTAGCATATTGATTCCAATGATAGATTTGGATGGCATCATCAGCATAGCGGGGTGGTAAAAACCAAAGCCGAGGCCCGCTTTTATTTTGCCGAAAATATTTTTGCCGGTCATGTCTGCTGCGCCATAACAAATTATCCTGCCGCCTGCGGCCAGGCTCCTGAATCCTTTTTTTACCGAAGTGCCGCCAACAGCATCAAAAATGGCGTCTATACCTTTTCCGTTAGTAAGGGTTTTAATTTTTTCTTCAAAATTTTCTGTATTGTAATTGATAGAGTGGTGCACGCCAAGCGATGACAGGTATTTCAATTTTTCATCGCTGCCTGCAGTGGAAAAAATTTCGCAGCTTTTGTATTTGGCAAATTGTATTAAGGCTGTGCCTACGCCGCCGGCGCCGGCATGTACCAATACTTTGTCGCCTTTAAAAAGATTGGTGGCTTCTGCCGCTGCATAATAAGCAGTAATGTATTGTGTGGCTAAAGCAGTTGCTGCTGCATCATCAATACCATTTGGTATAGCTACAGCTGCGCTTGCTTTTGTAACCGCATATTCTGCATAACCGCCAAACCTTGTAAGGGCTGCCACCCTTTGGCCCGGCTGCACATTTTGTACCTTGCTTCCTGCAGCTTCTATTGTACCGGCCACATCATAGCCTAATACGGATGGTATTGGCGGCGCTTCTTTGTACATGCCATTGCGTGCCATCACATCGGCAAAGTTTAGGCCAAAGGCGCTTACTTTTATCAGCACTTCGTCATCAGCAAAATGCGGTGCCTGCATTTCCCTTATTTCAAACGCATTTTTTGCCGGGCCATTTTTTATTAATACTGCTGCTTTCATATATACATTTATTTCGGTAGAAGTTGAAAAAGATTGTTTCCACGCTGCCCAAGATAGTTTTTCTTTGTGTGCAGTTTATTTTTTTCTAATTTCATTTTTTAATTGATACCCTCGTTTAAAACAAACAATGTAATGGCCATTTTTACCAGGGGATTTTTTTTATGCTTTGTTGCCTTATTTGCAGGCATGGCAGTTTTTGCACAAAAACCATTAAAGCTTTTTACAGAGCTTGGCTTAAAGGGCAACGTAAAATTAGTAGCCGAACGTACTTACGAGGCGCTTGAAAATTTCGGCAGGCCAGAAAAGGGAGGGCGTGTTGCCAATAATGCCGATTATGAGTTTTTGCCCAATGGCGATATAGCAGAACAGAATATTTACAACCAAAATGGAAGCCTCCGCACAAGGCATGTATATAAATACAACGATGCCGGCAGGCTGGCTGAGCAAAATTTGTACAATCCCGGCGGCCCGCTGCGAAACAGGTTCAGGTATAAATATAATAACAGCGGGCAGTTGGTTGAGCAGCGTTATGTAAAACCAGATGGCACTATGGCTTCAAAATATATATATGAGTATGATAAAAAAGGGAACCAGTCTGTATATTCTATTTACAACAGCAAAGGGCAGCTTATAGAAAAAACGGTGTACGAATATGATTCGGCACATAACCAAACAGGCTGGAAAATATTCGATGCGGACAGTGGATTGGTGATGAAGGCAGTGTATGCCTATAATTTGTTTGGCAACCTTACCGAAGAAAACCTGTACAATGCTGAAGGGAATTTAGAAAAAAAAGCATTGATGATTTATGATGCCGACAACAGGGTTTCAGCATTAGTGGAGTACGCTGGCAATTATGAAATGGTGAAAACAGTAAAATACAAATACGATGCACAGGGCAACTTAACAGATGAAATTTGGTACGACAAAGAAAATATAGTGCTTGACCATTACACTCATAAATACGTTTACGACAAAAAGAAAAACTGGCTGAAAAAAACTTCGCTGCGGAATGAAGTGGCAGTAACGATAACAGAAAGAGAGATAACTTACTTCAAATAATCTTTTGCTTTTTTACCGGCTATTGCTGCATAAGCGCTTTAGCAGTATCTTTATTTATTACAAACCAGAAACGTGGCACAATTTATTTTAAACGATAAGGAAATAAACACATCATTGCCAAAAGGCACTTTGCTGCTTGATTTTGTAAGGTACCATCAACACCTTACCGGGACAAAGATTGGTTGCAGGGAAGGCGATTGCGGTGCATGCTCTGTATTGGTTGGCGAAATTAAAAATGGGGAGCTTGTTTACCGCTCGGCCACAAGCTGCCTGATGGCCATTGGCAATGCCCAGGGCAAGCATATTGTCACAATAGAAGGCACGAATGTGGAAGGGTTGAATTTCATTCAGCAAAGTTTTGCAGAAGAAGGCGCTACGCAATGCGGCTTTTGCACTCCGGGTTTTATGGTATCGCTGGCAGGCTTTGCATTGTGCAGGAACGAAGCCACGCATAAAGGCGCTGTTGATGCAGTGAATGGCAATATATGCCGCTGCACTGGCTATAAATCCATAGAAAGGGCCACAGTAAAGATTGCTGATAAACTGGCAAAGAGAAAAAACGATGATGCTGTTGCATTTGCAGTGGCAAATAATTTTTTGCCGCCTTATTTTGCAAGCATTAAAGAAAGGTTATTAAAACTTGCGTTGCCAACCAATGGGGAGGCAAAGCAAAATGGCAAAGCAAAGTTTTTAGGCGGCGGCACTGATTTGTATGTGCAGCAGCATGATGCCATGGCGTATAGTGAAATTGATTTTTTGTTCGACAAGAAAAACCTGAATGGCATTACACAACAAGGCAACCGTTGTTATCTTGGCGCATCAGTAAGTGTTACAGATATTGCAGAGTCGCCCATTTTCCAACAGCACTTTCCCTCATTGCCACAATATATCAAGTTGGTGAGCTCGGCACCTATCCGCAATATGGCCACTATTGCCGGCAATTTTGTAAATGCTTCGCCTATTGGCGATTTTACCATTTTCTTTTTAGCATTGAATGCACAAGTTGTATTGAGTGATAGCATCAATACAAGAGAGGTTCCACTCAGTCAATTTTATAAAGGCTATAAACAATTGGCTAAGGCACCGGAAGAATATATAGAGAAAATATATTTTGAGTTGCCGGGCACCAACACAAAGTTCAATTTTGAAAAAGTATGCAAACGCACACACCTGGATATTGCCAGCGTTAACAGTGCTGCAAACCTGCAAGTGGTTAATGACTCAATGGTTGATGCTCATTTGTCTGCAGGCGGTGTTGGGCCTGTGCCGTTTTATCTGGCGCAAACTTCTGCTTATTTAAAAGGGAAGCCAATTGATGAAAAAATTATTGAAGAGGCGATAGCCATTGCAAAAAAGGAAGTTTCGCCAATCAGCGATGCAAGGGGCACAGCGGCTTATAAAAGATTTTTATTGGGGCAATTGATAAAGGCACACTTTATAACATTGTTCCCTGAGCATAACTTCCAAAAAATGATTGCTGTTTTATAATGAAAAATATTGACTCATACACCCACACCCGTGGCGAATCAATTTATCTTGACGATATCCCTTTAGTGAGGGGCACTTTGTTTGCAGCCTGCTTTGATTCACCCATTGCACACGGCAAAGTGCTAAGCATTGATACAAGCGAAGCAGAAAAATGCGAAGGCGTTGCAAGGGTGCTGACTTATAAAGATATTACGGGCATCAACCAGATTGGGGGAATTATTCCAGATGAGCCATTGCTGGCAGGCCATCATGTTCATTTTTGCGGAATGCCGGTTGCGTTGGTACTGGCAGAAACAGATGAAGCAGCAAGGCATGCAGTAAAAAAAGTTAAAGTAGAAATTGATGCGCTACCGGTTATCACTGGCCCAAGAGAAGCTGCAGCCCAAAATGAATTAATAATACCGCCACGCACATTCAGAATTGGTGACAGCGCCACTGCTTTTGCCAACTGCGATTATGTGTTTGAAGGCAGTTGCGATAACAACGGGCAGGAGCATTTGTATATTGAAACACAAGGCGCTTATGCAGTGCCGCAGGAAAACGGCGTTATAAGGGTTTATTCTTCGACGCAGGGGCCAACAGCTGTGCAAAGAGCTGTAAGCAAAGTAACCGGGCTGCCCATGCATGCTATTGAAATTGACGTAACAAGATTGGGCGGCGGCTTTGGCGGCAAAGAAGACCAGGCAAATACATGGGCTGCATTGTGTGCTTTGGGTACACATGTTACAAAGCGGCCCGTAAAATATTCTTTGCATCGCATGGAAGATATGCGGATGACAGGCAAGCGCCATCCTTATTCATCTGATTTCAAAATCGGCTTGAATAAAGATTTAAAGATTGTTGCTTTTGAAACAACTGCTTACCAAAATGCTGGTGCTGCAGCCGACCTGTCGCCTGCTGTTATGGAGCGTACTTTATTTCATTGCACCAACACATATTTTGTTCCTAACGTAACGGCTACTGCTTACAGTTGCCGTACGCATTTGCCTCCTAATACTGCCTTTCGTGGGTTTGGCGGGCCGCAAGGCATGTTTATTATTGAGTCGGCTATTGCAAAAGCTGCTGATGAATTAGGCATTAATGCATGGGAGATACAGCAAAAGAATTTATTGCACACAGGCGATGAATTCCCTTATGGGCAAAAGGCAGAAAGCGAAGCACATGAGTGCTGGAAAAGAGCGGATGAGTTATACAATATTGAAGCAATAGCCAGTAAAGTAGAAGATTTCAACACAGCAAACACATTGTACAAAAAAGGCATTGCTGTAATGCCGATATGTTTTGGTATTTCTTTTACCAATACATTGATGAACCAGGCAAGGTCACTGGTGCATGTGTACACAGATGGAAGCGTAGTGATAAGTACAGGCGCAGTGGAAATGGGGCAGGGCGTGAACACAAAGATGTTGCAGGTGGCAGCGCATGTTTTTTCTATTAAGCCGGAAAGAATAAAAGTAAACAGTACAAACACATACCGCATTGCCAATACATCCCCAACTGCAGCAAGTGCCACGGCAGATTTGAATGGCAAAGCAACTTTAAATGCATGTGCTGCCATTTTAATTAGGCTGAAAGAAACAGCAGCAGCTGAGCTAAATGTTGCTGCAGGCGATGTTGAGTTGAAGGACGAATTTGTGTATGTGAATGGCGTGAAGTCAGATTTAGGCTGGGAAAAATTGGTTGTCACAACACACAACAAACGCATCAGCCTATCAGAGCATGGGCATTATGCAACGCCTGAAATCCATTTCGACAAAACAAAAGAAAAAGGCCATCCATTTGCTTACCATGTGTATGGCACTAGCATTACGGAGGCAACAGTTGACTGTATACGTGGCACGTATGAAATTGATTCGGTTAAAATTGTGCATGACTTCGGGCATACCATGAATACTATTATTGACCGTGGGCAGATAGAAGGCGGGCTGGTGCAGGGCATTGGCTGGATGACGATGGAAGAAATTGTATATGATAAACAAGGCAAGCTCAGAAGCAATGCTTTGTCAACTTATAAAGTGCCGGACATTTACAGTGTGCCAAAAGAAATCGATATTGATTTTCTAAAGACAGAAAAGAGCAACCTGGCAATATTCCGTTCAAAGGCTGTGGGCGAGCCGCCATTAATGTACGGCATAGGCGCTTTCTTTGCTTTGCGTAATGCAATAAGGAATTTTAATGCGGCAGTAAAACCAGCGTTTGATGCGCCAATGACACCAGAAAAAGTCCTGATGAATTTGTACAATCAACCCAATACAGAAGAATTGCAAACTGCTGCAAAGGCAAATGCAGTACATGAATAGAACGCTGCATGGCATCCCTAATAAAAAAAGCAATAAAGTTTTTATACAACCGCCTTCTTAGCGATAAGCAGCAGATTGCTTTTGCTAAATACACAGGCAAGCGAATGTTTGCGCATATTAATTATTTAAAGCAGCTTGGTTATAAGCCAACTGTTGTAATTGATGTGGGTGCATACAAAGGGGAGTGGTCATTGTTTGCAAAGAAAATTTTTCCTGGGGCTTTCTTTATTATGGTGGAAGCGCAAAAGGATAAAGAAGAAACTTTAAAACAAGTGGCTGCATCTTTCAAAAATGTGCATTATAAAATAACATTGCTGGGAAATGAAAACAAAGGGCCCGTTTCATTTTATGAAATGGAAACAGGTTCATCAATCTACAAAGAACAAACTGGAGCGGCGGCAAAATTGAAGCAATACCCCATGCAAACGCTGGATAGCCTGATGGCTGAATATAATATTGCTGGCAGCTATTTTTTAAAATTGGATGTACAAGGTGCAGAGATTGATGTGCTGGAAGGCGCTTCAGCTACATTACAGCAAACTGATTTTATTTTGCTGGAAGCAAGCCTGCTCAATTACAATGAAGGGGCGCCTTTGGTGGCAGATATTTTTGCATGGCTTGATAAAAAAGGCTTTGTGCTGTTTGATATTTGCGACCAGCAAAGAAGAAACAATAATACAACCCTTGTACAGGTTGATTTGCTTTTTGCAAAAAAAGACGCCCCAATAAGAAAGAAAGTAAATTTTGGATAACCCTTTTATTTTCCAAATGCCCAAATCAAAAAATCGGGGAATACCCTGCTCCAGCTTTCATATTCATGTTTTCCCTCAGCGGATTCTTTGTAAACAATATCACCAGGAGGGCAAATATTCTTGCTTTGTATAATTGAAATTAAATCTTTGGTGTCATCCACTACATCAATTATGCTGTCATTATCCCTGTCGGCAGTTTCTTCTTTTCTGCCTGCATAAAACCAATATTTTAAATG
>CAYRRL010000156.1:0-6887 GCA_964426665.1 uncultured Ferruginibacter sp.
GTTTACATCGCTTTCAACAAGCCCGTTGGTGTTACCTGCACTACCGACCTGAAGGACAAAACCAATATCATTTCATTTATCAATTACAAAAGCCGCATCTTCCCAATAGGCAGGCTTGACAAGCCAAGCGAAGGGCTCATTTTTTTAACCAACGACGGGGATATCGTAAACAAAATATTGCGTGCAGGCAATAACCACGAAAAAGAATACGTGGTAACAGTTGACAAACCCATCACCGGCGATTTTATCAACAAGATGGGCAGCGGCGTACGCATCATGGGCACAGTTACAAAAAAATGTTTTGTGCGGCAAGAAGGCAAAAACCGTTTCCGCATTATTTTAATACAAGGGCTCAACAGGCAGATACGCCGCATGTGCGAAGCATTGGGCTACAAAGCAGAAACTTTAAAACGCACCCGTATCATGCACATAACGCTTGCCAGCATCCCAACAGGAAAGTGGCGCTTTTTTACGCCTGATGAAATAAAGACGATGGAGAAATTGGTGGCGCAATCTTCTAAAACGGCAGATGAAAAACAAGCTGGCGGCTGGGATGAATAAACATTTGCATTGTTCCATCCCTCTTAAAAATAACTTTAGCAATAGCCGCTCTGCTGCTTGCACTTCCGATACCAGATATTTTTTTAAAGCCGCGGTTTATTAAGCCGGCCACATTTTCATACCCTGCATTTTGCCTGAAGGCTTTCAATAAAAAATGATACCACCCATTGGCACCAAGCAACATATGTAAACTTGCAAAGTTCACCCTGCCGCTTTGGTTGTACGGCTATATCAATCATGCCTGCATATGATGCCCGTCACCTCAAACTAACAAGCGTTAGTATAGCTTTGCCCTCACAAAATTTTATTGATATGAAAAGAATACTAATGGCAAGCCTGTTTATACTGGCAGGTTTTGCAGCATCAGCACAAAGCAGTTCAGCACAGCAAAGCAAAGATTATAAATGGAAAGCAAGGCTCAGGCTTATTGGCGCAATACCGCCTTCATCCATCTATGATTTATCCGGTACAGATGTAAAAGCTTCTGCTGCTTATGCACCCGAGCTTGACTTCACATACTTCTTTACAAAAAACCTTGCAGCAGAATTAATACTTGCAACCACCAAACATTCCGTAAAAACAGATAACCATGGCACCATTACAAAGCTTGGCAGCGTATGGCTGCTGCCACCTACCCTCAACCTGCAATACCACCTGCCGCTTCATGGGCTTACGCCCTATGCAGGCCTAGGGGTTAATTATACTATTTTCTATGGCGTAAAAGATGATGATGCTTCCCTCGCTTATAAAAACCGCTTCGGTTTTTCAACTCAGTTAGGCGCTGATATAGATATATCTGAAAAGTGGTTCATTAATATAGATGTGAAAAAAATATTCCTCAAAACTGATGTTACTGTAAACACTGCCACTAAATTGACAGGCGTAAAGGTTGACCCCTTTATTGTGGGCATCGGCATCGGCGCAAAATTTTAGTTTTAGTTTTTCTATGTTGGTTATTCAAACGTCACGTACAAACGCCCCTATTCAGGGGCGTTTTTTTATAAAGCGAAAACCAGGGAATAAGTTCAGGAGGAAATAGTGGGGGCTTTCCCTTCTGCCAGGGTTTCTGCCGCTTGCGCTTTGAATAATAAAAAAGCTTTTGCAGAGCCCTGGCTTATAAAAGCCTTTATTTTTTCATGGCCGCCCTTTGTTGTAAAAGCCATTAATAAAAAAGATAAAGTGCTCTCAACTTGATGCAAAAAGCAATAGTAGGGTCCGGCCAATAAAGATTTTTAAATTCGAGGTGAATGCCGGCCGGAACCACCGACGGGGCAGCAAAAAAATACTACCCCTTTGCAAGTATGGTTCAGGCCAGTGTGAGCGCCCCGGCCCAATCCATCCTTTTTCCATTACCCCCAAACTCCTACCTTTGCCCCGATTGCGCCAAATGAGAAAGACAAAACTTTCTCTCTTTATTCATTTTAATTTTTTATTGACATGCCTTTAGTTGATTTGGTAATGCCCAAGCTGGGCGAAAGTATTATGGAAGCCACTATTTTGAAATGGCACAAAAAACCCGGCGATACTATTAAAGAAGACGAAACGGTACTGGATATTGCTACAGATAAAGTGGACAGCGAAGTACCCAGCACTGCTGCGGGTGTGATAGAAGAGGTTTTATACAAAGAAAATGATGTGGTGCCTATCGGCGCTGTAATTGCTAAAATAAGAGTGGGAGCGGAAGCGGCTGTAACAGCAGCGCCGTCGCAACCTGCTGCCCCTGCGCCAGTGTACGAAGAAGCCAGCGTGGTGGAAACAATACCTTACCAGCCAACAACCGCAGCCAGCGCAGGAACAGCCTCTGCTATTCGTTTTTATTCCCCATTGGTATTGAACATTGCCCAACAAGAAGGCATCAGCATGGCAGAGCTTGAAAAAATACCCGGCACAGGGCAGGATGGCAGGGTAAGCAAAAAAGATATATTGGCTTATGTAAGCGGCGGAAGAAAAGCCGCTGGCGGAAGCAATGGGCAACATGCCGCTGCGCCAGCGCCAGTTCAAGTACAACCATCAGTTGTTTCACAACCGGTAGCTGTTGCGGCACCAAGCCAGCCAGAGCCAGTATCAACCGCAGTATCAACTTACAGCGGCAATGTGGAAATAATAGAAATGGACAGGATGCGGAAGATGATTGCGAAGCACATGGTGGACAGTGTGCATACCAGCCCCCATGTTACCAGCTTTGCAGAATGCGATGTTACCAATATGGTATTGTGGAGGGAGAAAGTGAAAAAAGAATTTGAAAAACGTGAGGGCGAAAAAATTACTTACACGCCGTTGTTTATTGAAGCCATTGTAAAGTGCATCAAAAAATACCCATGGCTCAGCAGCAGCGTGGAAGGCGATAAAATTATTGTGAAGAAAGATTTGAATATCGGTATGGCCACAGCATTGCCAAGTGGCAATTTAATTGTGCCGGTAATTAAAAACGCAGACCAGCTAAACCTTACAGGCCTTACTAAAAAAGTAAATGGGCTTGCGAATGCGGCAAGAACGGGCAAACTAAAACCGGATGATACAACAGGCGGCACATTTACATTGACAAATGTCGGTTCGTTTGGAAGCATTATGGGCACACCGATTATTAACCAGCCACAGGTGGCAATAATGGCTGTTGGCGCTATCAAAAAACGCCCAATGGTAATTGAAACACCGCAGGGCGACAGCATTGCCATCCGCCACATGATGTATATTTCATTAAGCTACGACCACAGGATTATTGATGGTGCTTTAGGGGCAACATTCTTAAATGCTGTAAGCAAGGAACTGGAAAATTTTGATGGGAGCAGGAGTATATAGTGATAAGCGATAAGTTATAAGTTAACGGGCGGCGATTTCATCGCCACCCGTTTTACTAGCACCAATACACTTAAAGATTTTTATTGATTAATATTCATATACTACATAACCCCATGGCTCTATCTTCCATTCCCGGCCATCCAGTTTTTCTTTGTTGCCCATAAATAAATTATATGGCATGCCCCAGAATGCTTTGTCTTTTACTCTAATGGGTTGTTCTTTGTTTGAAAGATTGAGTAGCACAAAAATTTTCTTTCCAGCTTTTTCCCTTGCATAAGCATATACAGCATTCTCATCTCCCACTTTTATTTTTTTAAAGGATGCATCAGATGCAAGCGCCGGGTTTCTTTTTCTTAATGCTAATAAAGCCGAATAGAATTTTGCCCTTTGGTATTTTTTAAATTCAATCGGGTCTTTTTCAAAAAACTCAAGTTTTCTTAACACCGGTTCTTCCTGCCCGCTGTAGATAAGCGGCACGCTCTTATCCATTGTTTGTGTAAATACTGCAAAAGGCGCATGCACAGCACCGGGGAAAGTTTCATAATCACTTTTGTTCCAGCTATTCTCATCGTGGTTGCTGGTGAAGTATAATAGCTGGCCTTGTGTTGGGTACATTGTATCATACACAGCTTTCACACTGTCCAGTGCAAGTGCAGGGCGTTCGCCTGCGGCTATTTTTACCATCATGTGAAACATATCCCATGGGTAAGTAGCATCAAAGCCGCTTGGGTGCAGGTAACTTTTATCGCCTTCAGCCAGCCAATACATACCTTTTTTTAGTTTATTCACTTCCTTAATGCACCTGCTCCAAAAACTCCCCGGCACATTCCACGCCACATCCTGCCTGAAGCCGTCAATGTTGGTATTTGTTACCCAATATTTCATGGCAGCAATCATGCTGTCCTGCATTTCAATATTTGTATAATCCAGTTGCCTTGTGTCTGTCCAGTCAAACGGAACTGCTGGCTTGCCGTCTTTGTCTTTTACAAAAAAATCAGGATGCTCCGTTACCCAGCGATGATCAGCACCGGCATGGTTAGGCACCCAGTCAATAATCACTTTCATGCCAAGCGCATGTATTTTGCCCACTGTATTTTTCCAGTCCTGCAATGTGCCAAACTCAGGGTTAGGGGAAGTGTAATCTGCAACAGCATAGTAACTGCCCATTGTCCCTTTCCTGTCTAATTTACTGATTGGGTTGATGGGCATAAACCAAACTGTTTGCACGCCCATTTTTTTTAACCGGGGCAGATGTTTTGCAAATGCATTGAAAGTGCCTTCTTTGGTGTACTGGCGAACGTTTACTTCGTAAATATTGCCCTGCAGGCTCCACGCAGGGTGGTATTGCTTTTCTCTTTCTACAGAGGAACGTTTTTGCTTTTGGGCATTTGTAATAGAAAAAAGAGTAAAGCTTATTAACAGCAATGCAGCAATCTTTTTCATACAGTTAATTTTTTAGGGAATAAAACTAACAAAATGAAATAACAGCGAAGCAAGTATTTTGTTTGTATTTATGCAAACAGTTTCAGCTTAAAGAAAACACTTTAGTTCCATACAGCCCGGCGCAAAAAAATAAAGAGGAAAGGCAGGTATGCAGCAACATTATGCTAATGCTGCATACAGTACTTCAACAGGGTGAAGCGCCTTTCTGCCTGTGCCATCTTTTACCTGGTGGCGGCAACTGGTGCCCGGCGCAGCAATAATAACATCGGCAGGCTGTTTGCGTATAGCAGGGAACAATACCAACTCCCCTATCTTCATGCTGGTTTCAAAGTGCTCCTTTTCATAACCAAATGAACCAGCCATGCCGCAGCAGCCCGAAGGGATTGTTTGCACTGTGTAATTTTCAGGAAGCGACAATAATTTTACAGATGGCGCAACAGAACTTAATGCTTTTTGCTGGCAATGGCCATGCAGTTGTATAAGTTTCTTCTCTTTTGTAAATTGTTCTTTGCTGATATTCCCTTTTTCAATTTCTGCTGCAATAAATTCATCAATCAAAAAAACATTTTTGCTTAACGCTTTGGCTGCTTCGAAATTTTCGTCCGTTGCCAAATCAATGTATTCGTCCCTAAAAGTGAGAATGGCAGATGGCTCGATGCCGATTAAAGGCGCATCGGCTGTAATAACATCTTTAAGCAATTCAATATTGGTATTGGCAATTTTTTTGGCTTCCCTGAGTAAACCCTTACTGAGCCATGCCCGCCCGCTTTCTATATGTTTTGGGATGCTAACGGTGTAGCCGAGCCGCTCCAACAATTTTATTGCTGTAATGCCTGTTTCAGTATCGTTGTAGTTAGTGAATTCGTCGCAGAATAAATGCACCGTTTCTCGTTTCCCGCCGTTCGTTGCCTGCTTCCCGTTGAGTGTATTTGATTGCTGCCTGTTTCCTGTCTTTTGCCTATCATCTGTTGCCTTTTGTTTTGCCTTCCACCATTTCTCCAAAGTCATCTTATACATTACAGGCATGCTTCTCTCTACTGCAAAGCCACTCAATCTTTTTATTGTTTTGCTGATGAAAGGGTTTGTCATGGCAAAATTGTATAAGCCCGGCATTAATGCACCCAGCCTGGCGCTCTTTGTAAAATTCGCAATCAGCTTGCTCCTGAAAGGCACGCCATTGCTGTCATAATAATGCTGCAAAAATTCTGCTTTCAGTTTTGCTACGTCCACATTGCTGGGGCATTCGCTTTTGCAGCCTTTGCAGCTAAGGCACAAATCCATTACTTCATAAATCTCCTTATGGTTAAAGCGGTTTATTTCTTTTGAATTGGTCAAAAACTCACGGAGGATATTGGCCCTTGCCCTTGTAGTGTCTTTTTCATTTTTTGTAGCCATATAGCTCGGGCACATCGTGCCGCCGCTCAAATGTGTTTTCCTGCAATCGCCGCTGCCATTGCATTGCTCTGCATGCTGCAGCACATCCTGGTTATGGTAACGGAATATGGTATTGAACGTTGGCGTAGTTTGCCCGGGAGCATAACGGAGCATTGTATTCATCGGCGGCGTATCAACAATCTTGTTGGGGTTGAATATATTGTTTGGGTCCCATGTGCGCTTGATGGTTTTCATCAACCCGTAATTTTTTGGGCCAACCATTTGCTTTATAAATTCCCCCCTTAATCTTCCATCGCCATGCTCGCCGCTTAAGCTGCCATTGTATTTTTTAACAAGCGTGGCAATTTCTTCCGCAATCAACCGGAATTGTTTGTTGCCTTCTTCTGTTTTTAAATTAATTACAGGGCGCAGGTGGATTTCGCCGCTGCCTGCATGAGCATAATGCACAGCGCTCATGTTGTTCCTGTGAAGTATTTCATTGAAATCTGCAATGTAATTTGGCAAGTCGTTTATATCAACCGCGGTATCCTCAATTACTGCCACTGCTTTTTCATCTCCCGGCAAATTAGCCAGCAAGCCGAGCCCTGCCTTACGCAAAGCCCATATCTTCTTTGTGTCTTCGCCAAACAATAACGGAAAGTGGTAGCCCAAATTTGCTGAGCGCATAGCGGCTTCCACCTGTGAAGCCA
>CAYRRL010000157.1:0-3222 GCA_964426665.1 uncultured Ferruginibacter sp.
ATTGCTTACAGCATGATTACTGTATACGGCATGAATGACAAAGTGGGCAACGTGAGCTACTACGACCCTTCGCAGGAAAATACATTTGTGAAGCCTTTTAGCGAGGAAACAGGCAAGATGATTGACGAAGAAGTAAGAACATTAATTGAGAAGGCATATGCCAGAACGAAAAAGCTGCTTACAGAAAAGAAAAGCGACGTGGAATTGCTGGCGAAAGAGTTATTGAAAAAAGAAGTATTGTTTAAAAGCGATGTGGAAGCCCTGATTGGCAAAAGGCCTTTCGAAGAAAAGAAAGCGCTTGATGTTCCTGATGACACTTCAATGCCCGAACCAAAATTTTAAAACATTTTGCCAACTGCAAGGGAAAATATTTTGAACAAAATAAAAAAGGCACTGGCTAACCCGGTGCCTTTGCCTTTTCCATCAGCTGAAAATGATGATGCTGTTTTTCATGCGCCGGCTGATGAACCGGATGTAATATTTGCAGAATCATTTACAAAACTGCAGGGCAAGTTCGTTTTTTGCATGGATGAAAAAGAAATGGTGGAGCAGGTACGGCAGCTAATAAAAGCAAAAGAGTGGATGAAGGTTTATTGCAACGAAAGCAGATGGGAAGATACATTCAGCAATACAATCAGCCTTGAAACATGCGATGCTTCCATAACAGGTTGCGAATATTTGGTGGCAAGAACCGGCACAATAGTTTTAAGTGCTGCACAACAAAGCGGCCGTACCGTGAGTGTGTATGCACCAGTGCATATTTGCATTGCCTATGCCCATCAATTAGTATATGATGTGAAAGATGCGTTGCAATTGATAAAAGAAAAATATTCAGATAAGATTCCTTCTTTTATAACTTTTGCCAGCGGCCCCAGCCGTACGGCTGATATTGAAAAAACTTTGGTAACAGGCGTGCATGGCCCAAAAGAAGTTTATTTGTTTTTAGTGGAAGGGCAAATTACTGCATAGTTTAATGGTTATATTGGCTATTGTTATTTAGCTTCTGTAACTTTTATGTTCTTTTCAACAACTCAGTTCCCCCATTCCCCCAACCCTTCCCTCACTACCTTCCATTCATCAGTAGTGCAATCAACAATAGTTGATGGAACCATACCCCCAATGCCGCCATCAATCACCAAATCAACAAGCGTTTCAAATTTATCATGTATCACATCCGGGCCGGTGTATTCTTCCACCATATCGCCGGGCAAAGAAGCGCTTAAAATGGGGTTGCCCAACTCGGCTAAAAAGCTTTGGCAAATAATATTATCAGGCACACGAAGGCCAATGGTGCTTTTTTTGCTTTGCAAAATTTTTGGCACCTGCTTGCTGGCAGGCAAAATAAAAGTATACGGGCCGGGCAAATAAGCCTTCAGCATCCTGTACAAAGGCGTGCCGATGCTTTTGGTGTAATCGCTCATGTTGCTCAGGTCTTTGCAAATAAAACTAAGCTGCGCCTTTTGTGGGTCCACGTTTTTTATTTTGCAAATACGCTCAATGGCTTTGTGCTGCGAAATATCGCAGCCAATACCATAAATAGTATCGGTTGGGTATATAATTACCCCGCCATCTCTCAGGCATTCCGCCACTTGTTTTACAAGGCGTGGCTGTGGGTTTTCGGGATGAATGTGAAGCAGCATAAGAGAATTTCACGCCAAGGCGCTAAGTAAAAAAAGAAGCAAAGAAAACTCTGCTGCTTTGCCCCTTTGCATCTTGGCGTGAAACAAAAATAACCTTTACGCCCTAAAACACCGCTCAATACACTACTTTTGCACCGCTTAAAATTTTATCACTAAAAAATAAACTATGTCTTTAATATCGGTTGGCTCTATGGCCTTTGATGCAATTGAAACACCCTTTGGAAAAGTTGACAAAATAGTTGGCGGCGCCAATGTATATATCGCTTATGCTGCCAGTTATTTTACTCAGCCTGTGCAGTTGGTTTCTGTTGTAGGGTATGATTTTGAGC
Organism: uncultured Ferruginibacter sp.; assembly: GCA_964426665.1. Lineage (GTDB taxonomy): Bacteria > Bacteroidota > Bacteroidia > Chitinophagales > Chitinophagaceae > Ferruginibacter. Next base: position 1,970 of record CAYRRL010000157.1, read on the forward strand.
AACCGGAAATGGATGAAATGAGAAAGCGTGGCGTGCAGCTGGAAGGCGTTGAAATTGTGAAAGATGAAAAATCATTTTTCTGGAGCGGCAAATACCATCTGGATATGAACAGCCGTGATACATTGATTACAGATTTGAATGTATTGGCAAACTTTAAACCCGTTGTACCGGAAAGTTACCAGGGAGCAGAATTTTTATTGCTGGGAAACCTTGCCCCTTCTACACAGTTGAGTGTGATTAAACAATTAAAAACAAGGCCTAAATTAATCGTGCTGGACACCATGAACTTTTGGATGGATATAGCTTTGGATGATTTGAAAACCGTGTTGAAAGAAGTGGATGTGCTGATGGTAAACGACAGCGAAGCAAGGCAACTGAGCGGCGATTATTCATTAGTAAAAGCTGCCAAGAAAATAATGGCAATGGGGCCAAAGTACTTGGTGATAAAAAAAGGCGAGCATGGCGCATTGTTGTTCCATGAGAACCACGTTTTCTCCGCACCGGCGTTGCCATTGGAAGAAGTATTTGACCCAACCGGCGCAGGCGATACTTTTGCCGGCGGGTTTATTGGTTATTTGGCAAAAACAAAAGACATCAGTTTCAGCAACATGAAAAGGGCCATTATTGTAGGCAGTGCATTAGCAAGCTTTTGCGTAGAAAAATTTGGCCCCAACAGGTTAAAGGAAATTTCGAAGAAAGAGATTGATGAGCGGGTTAGCCAGTTTGTGCAGTTGGCCAACTTTGATATTGAATTGGTATAAGGCTTTAAAATAAATTTTTACAGGAATTTTAAAAACCATCAACAGCAAAAAATTGTATTTATTATCAACTTAGCGCTGTAAAAAAGGAAGAACTGAAAAATGTGAAGGTATGCTGGAAATTATCGCACTCATATTTCTTTGCCGCAGCAACGGCAACCTTGCGGAAAAAAAGGGGCTGAAGCAAACACCATGGAAAGTGTATACAGCTGTTGCATGGATACTTGGCGAAATAATTGGTTTTATGATTGGTTTTTCCATGTTTGACAAAACAAACCTGGCTGGGCTTATTGGAGTTGCATTGTTCTGTGCAGTTGGTGGCTATCTCTTTGTAAGGAAGACTTTGGAAAATAAACCCGATGCATTGGATGATGATGTTAACCAAATTGGCGTAGATGATTTGCAGCCGCCAAAAAATAATCAGTAATTTTAACAACAAAGCCCAATAAGTTTTATTGGGCTTTGTTTTTTTCATGAAATGCCTTTATCGCTCTC
>CAYRRL010000157.1:3232-6875 GCA_964426665.1 uncultured Ferruginibacter sp.
GCTCTCTTCACTGTTTTATATTCTTTAATCAAATCTATTGCTGCTCGCTCATTCACTTTTAATTCCTGCATCAGCATATTTACAGCACGCCTGCGGAGCTTATTATTGCTCAACTGCATCTCCACCATTTTGTTCCCCTGCACTTTTCCCAATTGAATCATGGCTGCAGTGCTAATCATATTCAATACCATTTTTTGTGCAGTGCCTGCTTTCATTCGTGTGCTGCCGGTTACAAATTCAGGCCCTGTAAGCAATTCAATTTTATATTGTGCAGTTGCAGCAATTACGCTTCCTTCATTGCAGACAATGCATCCTGTGCTTACTTTATTCTGTTTTGCCATTTGCAAGCCGCCCAACACATAAGGTGTAGTGCCGCTGGCAGCAATACCAATTAAAAAATCGTTGCAGGAAATATTATATGCTGATAAATCTTTCCACGCCTGCTGCAAATTGTCTTCTGCATCTTCCACTGCTTTTCTAATGGCAGTATCGCCACCTGCTATCAGCCCAATCACTTTGTCATGCACACCATAAGTTGGCGGTATTTCAGAAGCATCCAATATGCCAAGCCTGCCGCTTGTGCCGGCACCAATATAAAACAGCCTGCCGCCTGCCTTCATTTTTTCAACAACAGCCGTAACCAACTTTTCAATTTGTGGCAATGATTGTTTTACAACGGCAGCAATAGTAGCATCTTCGTTATTGATACCTATTATAAGCTCTGCAACCGATTTTTTTTCCAAATCGTTGTACCGTGATGAAGATTCTGTGGTTTGGTTTGGGGGCATGCTTCAGTTATATGGATAATAAACGAAGTTATGCTGCTGAAAGTATGTTTCTAAAACCGTTGTGGGCATGGCATCTTCGTCATCTTGAAATCTTCTTCGCACCTGTCGTCGCTCTTTACGCCCTTTGGTGTTAGTTTTTCATAAATGAATGCGCCTTCGCCACTGCCTGCACTGCGGCTAAAGCCAAGCTTGCTGACAGTGGCATCATAAGAAATGCCAATCCTTGCCCTTCTGTCGTCATTCGTTCTATGGTCAAACAAATCAAGGCTGATGGTAACAGCAAATGCATCGCTGTTTTTAAAATCAACATTGCCCCTGTACCAGGCGCCAATACCCACCCTTGCATCTTTGTATTCACAACCCACGCTTAATGCGTTGCTTTTCCCCTGCTGGTAATAAATAATGCTTGGCAAAAAATAACGGAAGCCGTCTTCGTCAATATCCATTTTATAGCGCACATAGCCAAACCATTTGCGTGGCAGCTTGCTGTAAATATTGGATGTAAGCGATTCGTCAGGCTGGTTGATATGGTGTGAGCCGCCGCCAATCATCCAGTTGCTGCCATAGTACAACAAAAACCCTGCAGCGAAGTCAGCAAAATACTTATTGTTGTTAAGCGGCCTGTCTGCGCCGGAAACAGCGCCGGGTATCACGCCATTCTGGCCTATCTGGTCGCTGAAATACAATTTGTCATAATCAACATTCCTGTTGGCAACGCCAGCCTGTAGCCCAAGATGCAGCCTTGCATTTTTCAGGCACAAGCCATAAGAATAGATAGCATATAATGCGTTTTTATTGATGTACCCTTCTTTTGAATTCATGAGCAGCAGGCCAACGCCCCCATGAAAATTCCGCACATACCTGTCAACACCAGCCACAGCATACTGCATCCGTGAAGGAACATTTACAAAATGCCTTTTGAATGTGGCAGTAAAACGCAAGTCCATTTCGCCTGTGCCTGCTGTAGCCGGGTTTAGTGACAAAGGCGAATTAAATGCCTGTGTGAAAAAAGGGTCTTGTGCTGCAACATACCGCTGCAGCATTAAAACCATAATGAATAAAAATATCTTTTTCATAGACGTAATCTTTCAAACACTTCAATAGGCTATTTCACTACTGTTATAGTCCCTACTTTTTTATATTGCCCTTCACCGGGATAAATCATACCAATCCATTCTGTTCCGTTCTGGAATTTTGCATCAATCCGCCACACATACACGTCCTGTTGTACCAGTTGCCCCTTATATCTTCCATCCCATGATTTATTTGGCGCCCCATCTGCATCAAGGCTGGTAGTTTGGAATACTAATTCATTCCATGTAGTAAAAATTTGCAGGCGGTATTGAGCAAGGCCTTTTCCTTTTGGCAAAAACTCCCTCAGGCCTGTTTGCAAACATCCGGGGCAAATAGCATTCGGTACATACAAATAACCGGGGAAACCATCAATCCTTGCAATGCGCAACATAGTATCCGCACAGTTGGTGCTGGTATCAAACACAATTAACTTCACTGCATAATTGCCCGTGTCAACATATTTGTGATTAAGCACATTGTAAGTACTGTCAAATGTTCCGTCACCTAAATCCCATTGATAAAAAAAGCGGTTGCTGTTTGGCGTGAGGTTATTGAAACTAAAAGTATAATTAGGCACTGTGATAACAGGAGACGGGCTGATATAAAAATCTGCGGCCGGCCCAACTTTAGCAACTATCAAATTTACTTTTACTAAAGAATCCCTGCAGCCAAGCCCATTATCAGCCACCAGTTTTACAGTATATGGCGTAATAGCCGGCGCAAAACTATGGAATGGGTTTACATCTGTGCTTATGCTTCCATCGCTGAAGCTCCAGATAAAATCAGCAGCGCCATCGGAAAGATTAAAAAACTGTACCCTTGCTGTGTCGCATGTTAATGTATCGCTCACATCAAAATCAGCAGTGGGTTTTACAGATACTCTTACTGTTTGCAGCGCTGTGTCACGGCATACGCCATCGCTTGCTATAAGCGAAACAAGGTATTGCCCTTGTACATTATACAAATGCGTTGGGCTTGTGAGAGTGCTTGTTGGCGAGTTGTCGCCCCAATCCCACACATAAGAATTAGCAAACCTTGTCTGGTTGTTAGTAGCCACATTTAATATGCCGCTGCAGCCAAGCGAATCGCTTACTGCAAATGCTGCATCTGGTTTTATCCTTGAAGTAAAGCTTGTTTCAAATGTATCGGGCACACAGCCATAAATATTATCAGCAATCAGCCTGATAGTATATAATGTTTGCGGCTGGCCAACTATTAATGTTGGGTTAGCAGTTGTATCTGCCAGCACACCATCAATAAACCATTTATAGGTGGTTGCATAGGTGGATGCATCTGTAATGCTTGCAGCGTATGGCACACAGGCTGCCGGGTTGTTTAAAGTAAACTGTGCTGTTGCTGATGGGTTCATGTTCAATACTGCAACAGCGGTATCGGCACAGCCAACCGTGTTCCTTGCAATCAATTGTGTTGTAAATGTTCTTGGCAAAATTGCATTGGCAGGCGCCGTGTAGCGGTGCGTAAAATTACCATTGGTTCCCAATTGCAAATTATCAACTATCCAGCGGTAGGCTAATGGGCCATTGTCATTAAATGCAGTTGTATTCAAATAAGACACTGTCGTATCTAACGTGCAAATATTCAAATCGCCGGGAGTGAATGATGCAACAGGTGTTCCCTGCACAGTAAAATTCAAAACAGTGCTGTCGCTGCAGCCTAAATTGTTTTGTGCTGCAAACTTCACCGTAAAACTGCCCGGCTTGTTGAATGTGTATTGGGCAGTTGGCCCATTCACAACTGTTACAGAAGGGGATGCTGTTGTG